>WGBX01000145.1 GCA_015494075.1 Flavobacteriaceae bacterium | reverse complement strand
CAGAAGGTCTTTTTTGATAAAAAAAATCTTTAATTTTTAATGCAAAAGCTAAGAATAAATAAACAATAAATGAAGCACCTAATGTAATAAATGAAGCGTAAATAAAAAACAGACGCACTTGACTGACCCGAATGCCAAATTTGTCAGCCACACGAGTAGAAACATTAAAACCGTGTTTGGCAAAAAAATATCTTATTTGTTCTATGTTCACTTAAATCTAAATTTAAAAGAATGCTTTTAGTTATTGTAAAATTACATTTTTTATTTTTATAATGAAAATAGTTTTAAATGTATAATTAAAAATAAAGAGAACTTTTTGACGATGTGCTGATTGTTAATTAAGAAATTTTATAAAAACTATTATATTTAATCATTGATAACTATAATATTTTAAATATTCAGGTCAATTTATCCATGATAAAACCGCAATTAGTTAGATGCCAAACCTTGTTTAATAATATAATGCCCGATATCACATGACAAGCACTTGAATTTGATACAATATTCACGATGCAATTGTAAAACAGCCTGAGAATCTAAAGCATTGTTAATTGGCAGGTGTAATCGTTTAAAGGTGTTTACAATTTTATTTTTTTCCGGTTTTATTGCTTCCATTAAGGATATTATATGGTCATGGTTAGTATCTCCCAAATATTTTTGATAGGCAAACTTGAGTGGTATTACAGTATTAATGAAAATAATATCCATAAAATTTTGTCCAATGGTTTTCTTTTTAAGCTTTGTTATTTTATCAAAATTATAATGGGTATCCCAATATTTTGAAGCAGTTGCACTAAGTAAATTATAACCGGCTGATAAGTCTTCTATTTGCATTAATTTTTCAAATAAATGATCTGTTTGATAAAAAAGTCGTGCTATTTGTGCTAAACGTATGGTTGGAAAATTAGATGGCCGTAACCGGTGAAATTTCATAGCATTTTCAGGCAAATTTTCAAGTTGGTGTTTGGCTTTTAAAAACTTATATTCCTTTTGCAATAGTTTATAGTAAGCATCCTCTTTATCTTCATTCAATAAACCGGCTGTCCCAAATAATAAAGCTTCTAATTTTATTAATTGTGTTTGATATTTAATAAATATATTGTAAGGTAGCAGTTGTCCTAATAGTTCAAAAGCATCTTTATTGACAGTGCCTCCCATATATTTTAAAAGTGTCCGGTAAAAAATCTGCTTCCAGTTGTTTTGACTTAGTGCTAGTTGTTGTTGTATATATTTGTTTTTTGCTGCTAAACGATCGATAAATAATCTGTATTTATAGTGGGTCAGAACAAAAGAATCTACATTTTTCAATTCATTTTGACAGCGAATAAAGGTTTTATTTTTAATAAGTTTATTATAATTTTTAAGAATTTTTTTAGAGATAAATCTAGATAATTCTAATGTTGGAATTTGAATATTCTGTACATTATAAACAGGCATATCATCTTCATATACAATATGTAAAATAACATTATCATAAGCCGGATCTTTTTCATGTCCATGAACATACCAATCAGATGCATTTTTGTGAATTTCTACATTACCAGCCCATAAAAGTCCTCCTATATTGATTTGAGCATGTAAAAAATCAGGTCCTGAATCTGTATTGTGCAACCCGCGGTTAATTATCTTTATAGGCTGATTGCTCGTAGTCTGCAAATTGGTGTGATCAAAAAAACCGTTTTGCCATATGTAATGTAGAAATTCTTCTTTCATATAAGAAAATTATAACACAGTTAAAGATGTTTTTTTCTTGAAAAAAATATATCTTTGCAAGCCTTTTGTTTATAACAAGATTTAACAAATTTATGAAAAAATACTGATATTGAGCTTTTTATTTATTCTCAGCTTGGCAAGCTGTGATAAGATTAATCAAGATACACAATTTAGCACGGACTATATAGCGACCTTTATTATACCTGCTGATGAGCCTGTACAGCAGCCTATAGATTTGGACGAGGTTACTATTCAAATAGATAATCAAATTTTTGAAAACTATCATGCTTCAAAAGATTTACTGGAAGAAGCAAGTATTAAAAGCATAAATCTGCAAATCAACCCAAAACTAAATGATGGTTTAGACTTAAAAAATTTAGATTTTTTAACAGACGCTTCACTTTATATACAAGCAGAAGGTTTGCCAAAAGTATGTATTGCGTGGGTTGATAATCTTATAGATTCAGGTACTGTTTCCATAGATATGGATTACCTAAGGGATAATTTAAGCGAATACTTTAAAAAAGATCAATTACAGCTCAGTCTTACTGTTTATACCAATAAAATTTTGACACAACAAGTCATTGTTGATATAAATATCGAGCTAAATCTTATGGCAAAAGTGTTAGGACAATAAATTAGTATTTTTAATCTTCAAAGGGCTTGTAACGACTCCTGTCGCCTTTTAATATTTTAAGAGTAATAACACAATGCTCTTCATTTTCAAAAGTTTGGCTCAGATGTTCTGTTAACCATTGCATGATTTCAAAATAGTCACCATAAATTTGTGTACTTAATGGTGTTTCAATCAATTCAAAAGGACTTTTTCGTAATTGACGTATAAATGCTTTAATGGGTTTTTCAAAATCTTTGTGAAGTGGATAAATGCTAAGGTCAAAAGATGCTTTCATTTTTTTACAAATTTAAAGTGAAAATTTTATGAAGTCAATTTATTGTTCAAAAATAACTTGATGAGGCGTAGCGTTTATATTCGCCTTACGCCCAAAAATTATAACGCGGTTATCAACCACATGTCCGGCAGGGAAGTTAAATATAACCGGATACGATTTATTTTTGACGTGTTTCAAAATTAATTGCCTGATATTCTCTCCAATAAAATCATCATCTTTTTTCAGGCCCATTCCACCAATGATAAGACCTTTTAAATGATCAAAATAACCTGCGTTTTTCAATGCAAATAACATTTTATCATAGGAATAAGAATATTCCCCAACATCTTCAATAAATAAAATTTTATCATCGACATTTAATTGAAATGGTGATCCCAATAAGCTTACTAATAATGATAAATTTCCACCAACAACCACACCATTTGCTTTACCGGAAATGTTTAAACTATCTGCCGGAAAGGTGTAGTATAACGGTTCTCCTTTAAAAAACTTATGTAAACTTTTAAGAGCGGCTTCACGGTGTGTGTTTGGGTGTGTTAAACTAATAGGCATTAAGGCATGTACTGATTGAAAGCCATGTTTATGCCATAAGTTATGCAAAACGGTAATATCTGAAAACCCGATTAGCCATTTAGGATGATTTTTAAATTTTTTAAAACTAAGATCGTTTATGATATGAACACTACCATATCCGCCACGAGCACACCATATAGCCTTAATATCAGGTCTGTCTAAGGCTGCTTGAAGCTCATTTAAGCGTTGTGTGTCAGTTCCGGCAAATATGTAATGTTTTCGAAATAAATCTTTAGGATAAACAGGAATATACCCCCAACTTTTTAGAAGTGAATCGGCACGAGACATATAAAGTTTTTCTTTATCTACATATCCGGCAGGTGCCACATATAATATAGAATCGCCAGGACGAAGAGAAGGTGGTGCCAACCAGCTATTAGAATACGCCGATGAAGTAAAATTTTGAGTAGTATGACAAGCCGATAGTAATATTGATATGAGTAAAATGAATAATTTTTTCATAAAATTGCCTATTTTCAGCAAGTTATTAAATCTCTATCAGATAAAAAAATCCTGTTACAGAACAGTAACAGGATTTTATAAACTATAATTTTAAACTCTATGCAATACGCATAGCTGCATCAGGCTTTTCTTCTGTAATTCTAATATTTTGTGCTGTTTCAGGCACCGGAACAATTTTCTTTTTGGTTACCCAACGTTCAGGTAATTGAATTTCTCTTTCGTGAATATGTATAACTGTAGGTTTAATAGATGTCTTGTAAGTGAGTAATAAGCCATATTCAGGATTTCCAAAACGGTTATAATATTCTGCCGGCCCTTCAACATGCAAGTTTTGATAAGTGCCCGGCAAATAAATGCGTTTGGCATATTCACGTTTCCTTGACGGCAGGTAATACACTAACCATAATACTTTTCCGGGACCTTTATATTTGTCTTCAGTAGGTATATAAGTGTCAGCTTTGGTTTCATCGGCCATTATGTTGTCAATTAAATTGCGAGCACTAGTTTCATCGCCAACATCAGCTAAACCATATTGTACATCATAATTATTAATTTGTGAAATGATGTTAAATAATTCAATAGAGCGTTCTTTTTCAACATTAATAAGATCATCAATTTGCGTCATTGTTTCATCTGAAAAATGTTGTGTAAAACTTTTTAAATGAGGTAATGCAGAAACAACATCAAGACTACGCTTAATTTTATTTAAACAAGCAACATTTTCACAAACTAATGCAGCAGCTCGTAATTCGCAGAATAACTGACGTAGTTTTTCTAAAATTTCTGTTGACAATTCCATTTGAATAATGGTTTCTGTCAATTCATTTACAACTTGTTTTGGAATTGCTTTAACCGCTGCTTCAATGTCTCCATCGGGTTTACCCCAAGGTTTATAAGTTTTATCCCAACCATAATATTTGGCAACATCATTAGCTTCATTTACTGTTACATAATTTTCTGCCATGGCTCGCTCGCGCACCTTTTCTATCTCATCACCAAATTTCTTTTTCCAAAAAGGTGAATAGGTCAACGTGCAGAGATAATCGCTGCGTTTTTTAAGTTCAACCAGCTCATCTTCTGCATTAATATTAAGCATTTCATCTCTGATAATGCAGTTAATACGACTGATATCATCAATGGTATTAACTTTTCCATAAATTCGTGCCATAATTTTAAATTTTTGGGATTCTATTTTCATTTTTTCAAAAGATATTCCAAACATTTAAAATAGACAAATCGGCTGATTTTGAGCCATTTTGACATTAATTTTTAAGCTATATTGCCAAATTTTCTGCTTTAACATCTCAAAACTTATTGTATTTTTGTATTTCAAAATTAAAAGCATGTCTCAAAAACAACGTTATACTATTACAGCTGCCTTGCCTTATACCAACGGACCGGTGCATATCGGACATTTGGCAGGCGTTTATATTCCGGCAGATATCTTTACGCGTTATCAAAAAGCCAAAGGCAATGATGCCATATACATCTGTGGTTCAGACGAACACGGTGTGCCTATTACTATCCGTGCAAAAAAAGAAGGTGTTACTCCACAACAAGTCGTTGATAAATACCATGCCATTATCAAAAAATCTTTTGAAGACTTCGGTATTACTTTTGACAATTATAGCCGGACATCTTTACCCTTGCACCACGAAACAGCCGCTGATTTTTTTAAAAAACTTTATGAAGACGGCAAGTTTATAGAACAAATATCTCAACAACTTTACGACGAACAAGAACAACAATTTCTAGCCGACCGTTTTGTAACCGGTACTTGTCCCAAGTGTGGTTACGAGCATGCCTATGGCGACCAATGCGAAAAATGCGGTTCGTCATTAAGCCCTATGGAATTGATTAATCCGGTTTCGACCATATCGGGAAATAAACCTGTTGTTAAAGAGACCAAACATTGGTATTTGCCTTTAGATCAATATGAACCTTGGCTACGTGAGTGGATACTCGAAAGACACAAGCAGGATTGGAAACCCAATGTTTTGGGACAAGTCAAATCGTGGTTAGACGATGGTTTGCGTCCACGTGCCGTTACGCGCGATTTGGATTGGGGTGTACCGGTTCCCGTTGAAGGTGCCGAAGGCAAAGTTTTATATGTTTGGTTTGATGCACCTATTGGTTATATTTCATCGACCAAAGAGTGGAGTGAAAACACCGGCAAAGATTGGCAGCCTTATTGGAAAGATAAAAACACCAAACTCATTCATTTTATAGGTAAAGACAATATCGTTTTTCATACCATTATTTTTCCGGCTATGCTCAAAGCACATGGCGATTATATCCTGCCCGAAAATGTGCCGGCAAACGAATTTCTCAATTTAGAAGGCGACAAAATATCAACTTCGCGAAACTGGGCGGTTTGGCTGCACGAATTTTTGGAAGATTTTCCCGGCAAGCAAGATGTCTTGCGTTATGTTTTAACCGCCAATGCCCCCGAAACCAAAGACAACGATTTTACTTGGAAAGATTTTCAAACCCGCAATAATAGCGAATTGGTTGGTAATCTCGGTAATTTTATCAACCGTGTCATGGTACTGACTAAAAAATATTACAATGGTGTTATTCCCCAACCCGAAAACCTGACTGAAACAGATGCAGATGTCTTGGCGCAAATCAAAAGTTATCCTGAAAAAATAGGCAAACTTATTGAACGCTATCGTTTTAGAGAAGCCCTGTCCGAATATATGAATTTGGCTCGCTTGGGCAACAAATATCTGGCGGACGAAGAGCCATGGAAACAAGTCAAAACCAATCCCGAACGCGTTAAAACCGTGATGTTTGTTGCCAATCAAATTGCGACGGCATTGGCAGTTTTGGGTGAAGTGTTTTTGCCTTTTACGGCACAAAAACTCAAATCCATGTTGCAATTGTCCGGTGATTTAACTTGGGATAATGTAGCACAAAAAGATACTTTACTTCCGGCGGGACATCAGCTCGGTGAGCCACAACTGTTGTTTGACAAAATTGATGATGACACCGTGCAAAAACAAGTGCAAAAACTTTTAGATACCAAAAAGCAAAATGAATTGGATAACCGGGAAGTAGAGCCGCAAAAAGACGAAATAGAATTTGATGATTTTATGAAAATGGATATTCGAACGGCGACTGTTTTAGAAGCTGAAAAAATGCCCAAAGCAAAAAAATTGTTGGTGCTGAAAGTCGATACCGGTATTGATCAACGGACGATTGTGTCAGGTATAGCCGAACATTTCAAACCCGAAGATATCATTGGTAAAAAAGTCTTGGTTTTGGTGAATCTTAAACCCCGTAAATTGCGTGGTGTCGAAAGCCAAGGTATGATATTGATGACTGAAAATACCGAAGGCAAATTAGTATTTGTCAATCCGGACGAAGCTGTGCCTAACGGTATGGTTATTTCATAAAGATTGATTTTTAAGATTTTATATCCCTGTCATGAAAATGGACAGGGATTTTTTTAACGAATTATTATTAAAATTCCATCAATAAAGTCCTTAAAAAACTGTAATTTTAACCTATTGAAATTTTAAATTTTTTGATTATGAGATATCAACCACTTCCGGCAGATTTGTATAAAAAGAATCGCCATAAATTTATGGCGCAAATGAAGCCTAATTCAATTGCAGTATTCAATTCAAATGATATTTATCCTATAAGTGCCGATAGCACTTTGCCTTTTGCGCAACATCGAGATATTTTTTACCTCACCGGCGTAGACCAAGAAGAAAGTATTTTATTATTATTTCCAGATGCCAAAGATCCTAAAAATAGAGAGATTTTATTTTTAAAAGAAACGAATGATCATATTAAAGTTTGGGAAGGCGAAAAGTTGACAAAGGAAAAAGCAACGGAACTAACCGGTATTGAAAATGTGCATTGGCTACAAGATTTTGAGGCTTTATTAAAAAAATTAGCCTTTCAGGCAGAGCGTATTTATATCAATACCAATGAGCACTATCGTGCTGCAACCGAAGTAGAAACGCGTGAAGACCGCTTTATTAAGAAAGCTAAAAAAATGTTTCCCGGTCATAAATTTGAACGTAGTAATCCTATTCTACAACGTTTACGAAGTGTTAAAGAGCCTGAAGAAATAGCACAAATTCAAAAGGCTTGTAATATTACAGAAGCAGGCTTTAGACGTATTTTGGATAAAGTACAGCCGGGACTGAAAGAATATGAACTTGAAGCTGAATTTGCTCATGAATTTTTGCGTCAGGGATCAAAAGGTTTCGCATATACACCTATTATTGCCAGCGGACCTAATGCTAATGTTTTGCATTATATTCAAAATGATGCAGAAATCAAAGATGGTGATTTAATTTTAATGGATGTTGGTGCCGAATATGGAAATTGGGCTTCGGATATGACCCGTTGTGTACCGGCAAATGGCAAATTTTCACCTCGGCAGAAAGAGGTTTATGAGGCGGTTTTACGAGTAAAAGATGCTGCTGCTAAAATGTTAAAACCCGGAGTTATTTGGGCCGACTATCAAGATAAAGTAGGTAGAATTATGGAAAAAGAGCTTATTAAGTTAGGGCTATTGACTGAAGAGGATATTAAAAATGAAAATCCCGAATGGCCGGCTTATAAGAAATATTTTATGCATGGCACATCGCATCATATGGGCTTAGATACACATGATTATGGTATTTTGGAAGAACCGATGCAAGCCGGTATGGTCTTTACCGTTGAACCTGGTATTTATATTCCCGAAGAAGGTATTGGTGTGCGTATTGAAGATGATTATGTGATACAAGAAGAAGGTGAACCTGTAAATTTGATGAAAAGCATTCCTATCACTGTTGAAGAAATAGAAGCTTTAATGGCCAAATAAAAATATTTATTAACTACTGAATAAATTCCTACTCTTATGATGAGTGGGAATTTTTTGTTTTAGAAGTGCTACGCCTAATATAACTTCATAAAATAAATATAAGAAGTAAAGGCTCATTATATAAAAAATACTATTATCATCGAGTTTTAGACGAGGTAGTAAAGCAAAAACAATAAAAAATACCATAACAAGTATGATTTTAAGCATAGACCAAATTAAAAATGTGTATCCTACAAATTTTGTTTTAAAAAAATACACAATAAAAATGTTTAGAATCATAACAGCTGACAGTAATGTCAAAAAATAATAGAAGAGCTGTACAAAAGTTTTGTCTTTATCAGAGATATTAAAAATAGCTAATAATTCATTATGAATTAAATAAATTAAGCCAAAGGCTAAGCTACTTATTAAAAACCATTTAAGGATTTTATAAATCATTGAGCAATTTTTTGTACGCGTCTAATGATATAGATCATGGCAATAATAACTGACAATAGCGTTCCACCCAAGGTAAACCAATTGCTTGTATTTGGAAATTTTATATCCATCCAAGCGCCTAGTTTATAGCCGGCAAAAATAATGAGAAACATCTCGAATGGCATAGATGTAAATTGTAAAAATTTGGTAGTTTTATTTGGTTTTGGGTTGGCCATTTTTATTAGATTGAGCACCTTTCATTTGACAAGTAGCATTAAATACTGCTCCGGGCTCTATAGCTAATTTACCGGTTACAACAGTTCCATCTATACTTGCGGTTGATTTAATACTTAGTAAGTTATCTACAACAAAATCTCCGGAGACTTTTCCCAGAATTTCAGCATTACCACATTTTATGTTACCTTCTAAATGCCCCTTTTCGCCTAAAACAATTTTGGCAGTAGTGGTTAAGTTTCCTTCAAAATAGCCGTCAATTCTAAAATCTTCTTGTGATGTAATATCGCCTTTTATTTTGGTTGTCGCTCCAATATGATTGGGCAATTTTGAGTATTCGCTGGCATTTTTTTTCTTTTCTGCAAACATAATCTTATGGTTTTGAGGTTCGTTTGTTTGTGTTAAACGATTTATTTTTTATAAAATTTTGATAAGCTTCTAATTTTTTTGTCAATTGAAGCGTTTTATAATTCTTAGACGAAATTACAAAATAATTTTTTGGTGCACAAGTGCTATTTTTTAATAAATCGCTAAAATATTGTGCCGATTGCAGGCTGTAAAAATTGTGTATTACTACAAAAGAGTTCTGAGCATTAAAAGGGTCTTTGGAGATGTTGAGCTGGGTGCTTTTATGCTTGTTTATAATTTCTTTTAGACATTGAATTAATTTGGTAACTTTTGGCGAATAAATATCTGTTATAATAACGACTTTATAAGATTTATCTGGTTTATGACTATATTGTAAATTCTTATATTGTTTTACGAGTTCAAGTCTTTTTTGGGCTTCTATTTGGTATGGACTTTTAGGATATTTTAAAATAATATTTTGTAAGGCTTTTTTATATGCTTCCAAGCCTTTACTGCGGCCTATGGCAGTAGCTTGCAGTAATTCTATTTTGCCCAATTCAGGATGAAAACTAAATTTAACAAGTGCAGGTTCTGCTTGATGCATTAAGCTGTCATATTGTTGGGCTTCAAACAGACGGTATAGTTTTTTGTAGGTTTGTTGAAATGCTTTATCAGAGCGATTAGCTATATTATCCGGATGTTTTATTAGTTCGGCATATATTGATTTTGGATATTTTTGTACGATTTCTTGCTCAAGATGTTCTGCCAATAATTGTTCGCCTAAAATTTTATGTATTTTATATAAGTTATATTTTGCCGGTGGAATTAATTCTTGCTTAGGATCTGTGGCTAACATGGTTTGCAAATGTTTTTTAGCAACCTCGAGCTCTTTAAATTTTTCAAAATAAATCATTCCGGCTTGATAATGGGCATAATTTAAGTCGCTTGATATACTGTCTATTTTGGTTGGTTTTGTGGGAATTTGCCGGTAATAAAAACCTATTTGATATTTTTCAGGCAGAGATTCATCGTTTTTTTCAAAGCCTTGAGTTTTTTCATTTTCAGCATTTTGTTCATCAGGTATATTGTTACTTGTATTTATTTGATTGTTAAGGCGCCACATATCATTAAGAGAAATATTTCCCCAAATTTTATTAAAGTTGTTTTTTCCTTTTTCAACCAGAGATTGGTTATAAAAGTAAAATCTTGTGTATTTTGGTTTAGAATCAGTAAATGGATTTTTGTTTTCTTGTTTTTGGTTTGATTCAGCTTCTTTTTTCTTTAGTTGTGCTATATAAGTACTGATTATTTTTACGCGTTCTATACTATCTGCATGTACGAGTTTTAATATGCTATCATCGCGTTTTATTATTTTTTCTAGTACAATAATATCTTCAATATTGTTTCGTTTATGACGGGTTTTCAAATATTTTAGAGTTTCTTTGGGCATCACTTGTAACAAGCTATCCAGGTAGGCACCAGCCAAAATATAATTTTTTTGAGTAAAACCGATATCTGCCATTTTTTCATAAGCTTTTTCTTGGAGGTGACGGTCAGTAGTTTTTGCAGCTTTGGTATAGAAGTTTCTGGCTAAGTTTAAACTATCTTCCGAATGATATATTTCACCGATTTCGTAATTGATATAAGGATATAGATTATGGTACTCATAACGTTTGAGTTTTGTAAACAAGTTTTGCAACATTAGCGGATGTTGCTCATGTTGGTCTAATGATAAATGATATCTTAATAGTTCTGCTTGTAAGCTGTATTTAACCGGACGTTTTTGCGTTTCTATTTTTTGTAAGTATTGAATAGCAGAGTCTTTTAAATTTAAACGTTGTAATAATTGTGCTGATATAAAAGCATAACGCGCTTTTTTCTCTTTATCAGTAGCTAATTCGACTGCTTTTTTCATATATACAGCAGCTTGTTGTAAACTATCCATGTTTATTAGGGCCTGAGCGGCATATGCATAAGCCTCTGATCGTACGTTCTTGGAGACTTGTTTTTGACGACCCAAAAATGATAAATTTCTTACAACAGGCGTGTAATTTTCCATCCGTATATTTGTTTTACCCTTCCATAATTTGAATAAAGGTCGAATATCTGATTTAAAATCATTATCTAATTCATAATTGAAGGCGTCTAAGGCAGCCATAAATCGTTTTTGATAATAACGGCTTTTTCCAAGTAATAAGTAAGCGTTATCTATTTGATTGTTTTCTTGCACACCATGAATATCCATAGAGTGTTTTTGTATAGCTTTTACGGCTTTTTCTTCGGCTCTTGTAAGGTTAGCATCATCATTATTTTGTCCCGGTAGACTAATTTCATACTTGGCATCAAAGGCTTCAACTGGTAATAACTCAAAGAAATTATCTTGGTGCGCTTCTTTAATTTGATTTACAGCTTCCTTTAAAGCTTCTTCTCCATTAAAAAGCACATTATATTTGGTTGATAATTCATGCAGGTTTCTATTAACAGTATTATTACGTTGTGTAGAGCAATGGGTCAAAAGCTGTAAAACAAAAAAGGACAGTATAATGGCTTTAATAGAAGTCTTATTGATCATTGTTTAATTTTTTCTTAAATCCTATTTATAGATTTAATGCTAATATAATAAAACGCTAATTTAAACAAAATAGTATAATATGTTTATAAGCAGTTCATAATTCAAAATCATTTAAATGGAGCCGGCAAAGGCTTCTAAAGTATGCCATATAGCAATCCAAAAAGGTAAGGCTATTAAACATATAAGATAAGACACAAACATTATAGAAGCTACTTTCTGTTGCTCACCACCATAAGCTCTTACTTGAATTATGAGTCCGGTAGCCGGAGCAGCAGCAGCTTGTATTACTAGAAAATCTGCTAGGAGGGGAGTTGACTCTCCAATTTTGAAAAACCATAAAAATGCAATAACGACCAATGGTAATAAAAAGTATTTTACACTTAGTACTTTTAAAATGTCTTGTATTGAAGCCATTTCTTTAAAAATGATACTTCCAAGAGTTGCTCCCAGAACAAATGTCGCAATAGGTACTGCGGCTTCACCTAAAAAATGAATAGAATCAATTACGGGTGCAGGAAATAAATGTTGCCAGCCCAATAATACTAACCCGAGTGAAATCAAATTAGCCGCCGCAGGTGGCGTAATGATTTTTTTCCATTCAATTTTTGAAGACCTATGGTCTGTTGTTGTAACCAGATACTTTCCTAATGTCCATAAAACCGGATTATAACCCAAAATAAATAAGAATGTCAGTAATGAAAAAGTTTTAAATTGAGAGGGATAAACAACTTGTCCTATAGGTAGTACCAAATAGCCGGCATTTTGCATGGCAGCAATAGCTAAAAGATTTTTGTGTTTAAGAGGTTGTGGTAAAAATACTAAATAAGCTAATATGAGTCCCAGTAAGCTAAGAACAACTCCTAATATGGGCAAAATCCACCAATAACGCAGCTGTTGAGGTTCAAAATATTGTAAAGTATTGCCAAAAACTAAAGCAGGTAACAAAACTAAAACGGTGACTTGTGATAAGGCATCAATTTGCGTTTTTTGAATTATATTTTTACGTACTAAGATACCTGCAATTAAAATTATAAAAAAAATCCGGAACAATGCCAATAACATATGATTAAATCCGGCTGTAAAAATACTTTCCATGTTACATGAATTTCAATCAAAGTTATAATTTATGTACAAATTTGGGCTGATAAATGTTTTATTATAAAGTATCGAATACAAATCCTTTGTTTTTTAAAATTGTAATAGCCGGTTCTAAGACTTCTTTCAAATTGCCAAAGCTATGTTTATTATCGTGAAATACTAAGATATCACCGTTTTTGGTATGCTTAGCTAAATATTCAATAGCATATTCCGGTTTAAAATATTGACTGAAATCACCCATTAAAATGGACCACATAATAATATCAAAGCCTTGTTTTTTTAATTGATGTATGATACTCGGTTTGAGTCGGCCATAGGGTGCACGGAATATTTTTTTGGATAAACTATGATTTTCAATGATTTTTTCGGTAAATAAGACTTCTTTTAAATACTTTTGTGTTGTTGTTTTCCATGCATCGGAATGCTGATAGGTATGGTTACCCAGCTGATGGTTTTGCCGAATAATTTCAGAAGTTAGTTTTGGATAATTGCGTATATTTTTACCGGTACAAAAAAAGCTGGCTTTGACTTGTTTTTTTTTTAGAATATCTAATATAAAAGGGGTAATATGAGGATTAGGCCCATCGTCAAATGTTAAATAAATTATATTTTCTGACCGGCTTTTATGATAGGTTAAATCGGGCCATAAAAATGGAACAAAAAAAGGTATTTTGGCCGGATATAATTTAAGCATGTTTGCTTCTTTTATATTGTTCAACGATATTTTTAATGCTGGCTTCAAATGGGATAAAATTAAAATTCAAAGTGGTTTGTAATTTTTGTGAGGTATAGTGGGGATGTTTATAAAAGCTTTGTAAAATAGGCTTTGGTAGTTGACCTAAAACATGGAGTATATAAGCAACAGGTTTTGGTAATGGTGTGTTTGGTTTTTTAACTCCTAATTGTTTGGCTATTTCATCAAATAGTATTTTAAAAGTGATGTCATAAGCCCCAACTATAAATGATTCATTTACTATGCTGCTTTGCATAAGGTCTGTCATAACTTTAACTACATCCCAAACATCTACAAAACTATTTCCACCGGGAGGGTAAAATTTCAAACCATTTTCAATTTTTTTTATAGTCTGTCCTGTGCCTTTATCCCAAAGATGTGCCCCTAAAATAACCCCCGGGTTGATTATAACAATGGGTAAACCCTCTTGTCCGGCACGCCAAACTTCCATTTCGGACAAATATTTTGTTACAGCATAAGTATTAGCTTTATCTTTCCAATTCCAATGAGTTTGTTCGGTTATAGGATTTTCATATTGCCCAAGAGCAGCTATAGAACTAACATGTAAAAATTTTTTAACCGGATGGTTTTGAGCTATATATAGAATATTTTTGGTTCCTTCCACATTAGTTTGATACAACAAATCTCGGTCTTTCTTTTTAAAAGAAACAACAGCAGCAGTGTGGTACACTTGAGTTATATCATCAAAGGCTGCTTCCAAACTGTTGATGTCTGTAATATCAGCTTGTACCCATTCTATTTGATCAAATAATTTTTCAGGCGTGTGACTTGAATGTTTAAAAAGATTCCAAGTTTTATCTTGGCTTTTTTTATGACGATAAATGGCACGGGGGTGGTGACCTTTGCGCGTTAAATATAAGAGTAAATGTGCGCCGGTTAAGCCTGTTCCACCAGTAACTAATATCATATTTTGGTATATTTTAAGTTTTATTTTTCAAAGTAACGTAAAAAAAAAACTGTAAAAAAATTAATTTTTATTTGGTGAATAAAAAAAATGATTTATATTTGCACTCGCAAAACGCAATCAACAGGTCCGGTAGTTCAGTTGGTTAGAATACATGCCTGTCACGCATGGGGTCGCGAGTTCGAGTCTCGTCCGGACCGCCAATAAAAAAACCAGTTCATTTATGAACTGGTTTTTTTGCTTTTGATACTTCAAAAATTTTTAAAGATTTTATAAAAAAAACCTCTGCCATATAGGAGAGGTTATATTAATAATTTTATTCAAAAGTTTATAATTCGGAAGATTTATAAATATAATTGGCTACAGCTTTTAGCTGTGTTTCCTTAAAAGGCATTTTGGGCATATCTGCAAAATTTTCAATTCCTTCTTTGTATAAAGCATTTTTTTTATTTGGATTTTTAACAAATTCAATAACAGCTTTAACAAACGCATCTTTAGTTTTATATTTATCTAAATAAGCAGATTTTATTTTGTTCATATCAGGTGCAATTAGTTCTTCAGAAGTATGACAAAAACCACATTGTGTTTTATATATTTTTTCTCCTGATACAGGTTGTAAATCAAAGATATGTGTTTTTTCTCCATAAGTCAATTTACTATTTACCGAAAATGCCGGAATTTTAGAAAGAGGCAATAATAATATGCCAATTATTATTATTCTAATTAAACTTTTTTCAGAAAATTTCATGAGATTATATTTTTAAGATGTTTGCATATTACAAATGTAATAAAAATTACATATAATAAGTTAAGCAATGGCGTTTTAACATTTAGTATTTTATTTTTTAACATTTTAGCTATACAAGACAGCCGGCAACTTTGCCGGCTGTTAATAAATTACTTATAAAATAATAATTTCTGTTCGCCTATTTTGGCTATGTTGTTTTTCTGTGCATTTCACGCCGTCTTTGCAGTGGTTTATCAGCTTGGTTTCACCAAATCCTTTTGCTTGTACTCTTCTTGATAAAATACCTTTTTTTATTAAATAATTTCGAATGGCTTGCGCTCTTTTTAAAGATAATTGTAAATTATGAGCAGCTGTACCGCGAGCATCTGTATAATTTCTTACTTCAATTTTGAGTTCCGGATTGGCTTTTAAAAATAAAACCAAACGGTCTAGTTGCTGCGCCATTTTATCATTAATTTTAGATTGAGCATAATCAAAATCAACGGCGTGTAAATTCATAATTTTACAAATGTTTGCACCTTTATTGAGAGAAATGTTTACGTTATAAACTTTACCTTGTTTTGTTTCTTTTTTTGTAGTTTTATGTTTAACGTTCTGCTTTGAAGTATAAACGGGTATTTCAACATTATTAAAAATATATTCGGCTACTTTTTCTATTTTATTTTTGTCAAAGAACATACCATCTGGCATAACTTTGTATTTCCCTTTATTATTTTTTATCAATCTGTTTTCATCTGTTGGCGATAGGACAAAACTGGTCATTTTTTTTATAAAGTCATTTTTCTTTGGGTAAGTTTTTAAATAAGCTTCTTTGACTATACTCATTGATGGTCCCATTTTACCATTATCATTATGACAAAATGTGCATTGTTTGTTGTAAAATTTTTGTGGGTTAAAGTAAATACCAACATCAAGCTTCAAATCCAAAGGTTTGTTGTCGACAGATGCGTATTTGATTTGTGTGATAGGTTTAGCTGAGGTTAGCAGCAATATAAGCACAAAGCCTATAAAGCTTAGGTAAGCTAATGCTTTCATTATAATGTGATTTTAAAGGTTAACATCACAAATATACGAAAACAATTTTTAAAATCTTAATTTTTAGTATGATTTTTTAAAATATCTTAATAATATATCAATGTTTTAAAACATCTTTTAATATATCAGCAACTCTAAAACTATTAGCGTATATAGTCCAAGTATAGGTAACACTACCACCAGTAGGCATAAAGCTGCCATCGGTAATATATAAGTTTTCGACATCATGTGCTTTGCATTGTGGATTTAATACAGAGTTTTTAGGGTGATGTCCAAAACGACAACCTCCGGCTTGTAAATTATTTGGCGCCGCGCCGCTAATACCGGCATATATATTATGTGCGCCCATTTTGACTAATATTGGTTTGGTTTTTTCAGCAATAATTTCAGCTACTTTTAAATCGTGCGGGTGATAACCGACTCTGATTTTGGCAACCGGATCGCCCCATTTATCTTTAACATTTTTTGATAAACTAACAAAGCAATTGTCTGTTGGAAGCCAATCAACAAATATTTCAAATTTAAGTTTACGAACATCTGTAAAGTATTTATATAAATGCTTTTTAAGGTTTTTGCCTATTCTTAGGTTATTATTTTCATCCCATTTTTCTCTAATGGCTTTTGAGACCGGATTAGCGTGTTCAAATAAAAAATCAATAGTGCCTCCTTTCATTAATTGGCCGTTTTCTGGATTTTTTACTTCATAGAAATCTTGGATAGTCCGGTTTACAAAGACCCCGGGTTTTGAGAGTTCGTTAGCTATATCCGGATCAAGTTTTGAATAATAAAAATCACCGCCACCGACACCACCACCAGAAAATATAAGATTTTTGCCAACTTGTCCATGGTTATTAGCAAGGCCGTTAGGGAATTCTTTATTTTTACTCATCAATAACAATCGAGAGGTTTCTACGGCTTGTGCGGCTACTACAAAAATTTTGGCTTTGGCAACTTTTTTTTCTCCTAATGTATTGTAGTACCAAGCTTCTTCAAGCTTATAGTTGCCATTTGTTTTTAAATGAAAAACTTTTGCATTGGGAATTACAGTACAATTACCTGTTTGGAGTGCGTCATGAATAAGTGCAACGCGAGAGCTTCCTTTGGCATCTGATGCACACCCGTAACTACCGCAGTAATTAGAATAATAACATGCATTTCTATTGCCTTTTTTTTGTGATAAAATGGCTCTTGGTAATGGAATTGTCTGAATATTTAATTCGGATGCAGCTTGATCAATCCATGAAGAAATAATGTTTTCTTGTAAAGGCGGATAAGGAAAATCAGGTGTGGAACGAGGTTCTAAAAATTTATGAGGTATAACTTTACCGGAAACGCCAATAATTTGTTCTACTTTAGTGTAATATGGTTCTAAATCTTCATAAGAAATAGGCCAATCAGCAATATTTGCCCCTTCGATGGGACCGTACGTTGATAATAATTTAAAATCGGTCGGTTTTAATCTAGAAAAATAACCACTCATAAAGTTTGTAGCACCGCCAATGCAGTTGCCATTCCAAAAATCGCGTCCGGTTTCGTAGGTAGACTTAGCTTTCCAGATACCTTTTCTGTTTTGAGTTTCAATAACTTGTGGTTCATCTTTAAGATTAGGCGTGTATACACTTCGACGTGTTGCTACCAATTCATCTTTAGCAAAATCTTTGGTTCTGTACCAAGGGCCTTTCTCTAAGACTAAAACTTGATAACCTGCTTTAGAAAGTTCATATATTATGGGTCCTGCTCCGGCACCGCTGCCAATTACACAAATATCATATTTTTTTGGTTTCATAGGTTAGGTTATAATTGATCTAATCTTGTAATAATGACATTTTCCTTTTTACGCTTAAGAATTGAGGTATATTTATTGTTAGCATCAGGCCGCGGAATGCCTGGTGTATGATGAAGCCATTTCCAGCCCTTTTCTTTTATATTGACATCATAAATAGGGTCTAATAATAATGACTCAAAGGTTAGTGTTAATATTTTAGATAGCCAGGATTCTCCCCAGTTTTTTTTCTTTATATGATAAACTAATTCAGTTTGTTCATTGATTGATAATGTCCAAAAATTTTGCTTTTTTATTTCTTGTGCTATTTCATTGAGCCAATTTGTGCCGTTTATTAAAAATTTTTTTTCATCAGGATCAATGTAAGGGTCTTTAAGATAGTTTAAAATATGTTGAGGTGTTTTGAGTATCGATGGTGTTGGTGAATTTTTATAAGATGGGAATAATATAAGTAATGTTTGTTGTAAAATTTTTGTTTGGTTTGAAGTCAAATAGCCTTCAAACAGATTGGTTTCTTTACATGATTGCCATAATGGTAATTGTGCTATGAGCCAAGTGGCACCAAAAGCTTTTAAAAAATTTCGTCTATTGAATTTATTGGCCATAACTAAAGTAAAAAAGCTGTCCGAGAATCTCATTATTACATAATAATGCTGATTTTCCGGACAGCCTTTTATTAAGATACTAATTTTTATTTACCACATTTTCCTTCACCGCATTTTCCTTCACCGCATTTGCTAGCGTCTTTATTATCATCTTCTATAGATTTTTGGAATGCTGTTAATTCTTCTTTAGAAACAGTTCCGTTTTTGTCCGTATCAATTTCAATAAATACAGCTTCAGCACCATTGGTAAATTCATCTTGGGACACGCCATCGTCACCATCTTTGTTAAATTTATCAAACATGCCACATTCGTCTTTGCTCAATTTACCATCTTTGTTTTTGTCTTTTTCTGCAAATTCGGTATTATGAATTTTCAAAAATTCATCTTTTGAAATTTCTCCGTTTTGGTCTTCATCCATTTGTGAGAACATATCTACTTTTTCTTCAAAAGTAGCTTTTTCAGCAGCTTCTTCTTCTTTAGCAGCTTCTTTTTCAGCTGCGGGTTCTTTTTCTAATTTTTGTTCAGCAGCTTCTTCTTTTTTGGTGTTGTCATTTCCACAAGATGTGAAAAATACGAATCCCGTCATTAAAAGGGCTAAAAGCATTAATTTTTTCATAGTTTTGTTTTTTATTATTTATGATATGTCAAATT
>WGBX01000144.1 GCA_015494075.1 Flavobacteriaceae bacterium | reverse complement strand
GTTTTGCTATTTGTCAAAACGTTTTTTTTTGTAATTTAGATTTTTATTTTTTAAAATGAATATGTTATGAGAAGAATTGCAGAATCCGAATTAATACTTAACCCTGATGGTAGTGTATACCATTTAAACTTACGTCCCGAAAATATTGCCAATGAAATAATTTTTGTTGGAGATCAAAAAAGAGTTGACCGTATTGCGCAACATTTTGAAAAAATCGAATTTGAAACCCAAAAACGAGAGTTTCATACCATTACAGGCTATTATAAAGGAAAAAAAATTACAGTAATGTCAACCGGAATTGGGCCTGATAATATAGATATCGTAATGAATGAACTAGATGCTTTGGTTAACATTGATTTAGAAAAACGAGTAGTAAAGGACAAACATACAACTCTAAATATTGTAAGAATCGGCACTTCCGGATCCTTACAAGCCGAAATACCGGTAGATAGTTATGTTTTAGGAAAATACGGCTTAGGTATGGATGGCATGTTACATTATTATGATGCCGCACATGTTCGCGAACTAGAAATGGAAGAAGCCTTTATCAAGCATACACATTGGGATCATAATAAATCTCGTCCTTATATTGTAAAAAACAGTGATTATCTGGAAAAAATATTATTAACAGACCAAATACATAGTGGTATAACCGGTACTGCCGGTGGTTTTTTCGGACCACAAGGTCGTGTTCTTCGTTTGGCACTTTCCGATCCTGAAATGAATAAAAAATTAGATTCGTTTGAATATAAAGGCGTTAAAATGAGCAATTTAGAAATGGAAACTTCTGCTATTTACGGCTTAGCAAAATTATTAGGTCACAATGCTTGTTCTATGAATGCGATTATAGCCAACCGCGCTAATATGACGTTTAGTGCCGATCCTTATGTACCGGTTGACGGCTTAATAAAATACACTTTAGATAGATTATTGCTGATTAAATAATTTAAAAAATCTCTTATTCTTATAAACTTGCCTTCTTGAGGCAAGTTTTTTTTGTATTTTTATCTCACAAAAAAGATATTAGGCATATGTGGCAACCAACAACAGATTTTATTAAGAAAACCAACTTATATAAACAAATGCAAAAAAGAGGTTTTGCACATTATAATGATTTTTATCAATGGTCTATATCCAATAAAAACGAATTTTGGGATGCAACTGTAAAAGCTCTTGATATTAAATTTAGAAGCCCCTACTCGACTGTCTTAGATGACACAAATCTTGAAAATCCTATTTGGCTTAAAGACGCACAAATGAATATTGTTGATTCCTGTTTTAAAGCCAATCCAAGCCAAACTGCAATTATCTATCAAAGAGAAAACAAATCACAACTCAAAAAAATGACTTTCAAAGAATTGGAAGAATATACAAACCAAATTGCCAATTCATTGAAAGAAAACGGTTTACATAAAGGTGATATTATTGGTATTGATATGGCTATGAATATTGAAGCTGTTGCGATTTATTTGGCCGGCATTAAAGCAGGTTTGCAAGTAGTTACAGTAGCCGATAGCTTCTCTCCGGATGAAATCAAAGTACGATTTGAAATTGCTACACCAAAATTGGTTTTTACACAAGACTACCTAATACGCGGCGGAAAAAAATTACCGCTTTATGACAAAGTGTTACAAGCCGGTGCAGATACAATTATCGTTATTCCTTCTATTGAAAATACAGATATAAGAATCAGAAAGCAAGATCGGTTTTGGGACGAATTTTTATCCGATCATAAACAATTTACATCCGAAGTTATGTCACCTTTGGATACAACTACCATATTATTCTCATCGGGTACTACCGGAAGCCCAAAAGCCATTCCTTGGAATCATACAACAGCCATAAAGTCTGCTGCAGATGGCTATTATCATCATGACATTCAAACAGGCAATGTCATCACTTGGCCTACAAACTTAGGCTGGATGATGGGGCCTTGGCTTATATATGCCACTTTAATCAATAATGGTACTATTGCGCTATTCGAAGGAAGCCCAATGAGTGAAGATTTTGGTCGTTTTGTTCAAAATGCCGGTGTCAATATGCTGGGTGTCGTCCCAAGTATAGTAAGAGCGTGGAAAAACACTAACCTAATGGCAGCTTTTGACTGGTCGACTATAAAATGTTTTAGTTCAACAGGCGAAAGTTCTAATCCCGTAGAAATGAATTACCTAATGCAACTTGCAGGAAATAAGCCTGTTATAGAATATTGTGGTGGTACTGAAATTGGCGGTGGCTATGTTACATCGACTTTAATACAAACCAATATACCTTCAACATTTTCTACACCGGCATTGGGTAGCGAATTTGTTATTGTTAATGAACATGGTGTTTTATCAAATAAAGGTGAGGTCTTTTTAGTACCGCCTGCAATGGGACTGTCATTCAAGCTTTTAAATCGCGATCATCATCAGGTTTATTATGAAGGTACGCCAAAAATTAATGATAAAATATTGAGACGTCATGGTGATTTTCTTGTGCAAATGGACAATGGCTACTATCGTGTAATGGGACGAACCGACGATAGCATGAATTTAGGCGGTATTAAAGTAAGTTCATTACAAATAGAAGAATTGGTCAACTCGCATCTTGCAGTAATAGAGTCAGCTGCTATTGCTATAACGCCGCCGGAAGGAGGCCCTGCTAAATTAGTAATATATCTAACCCTTAACGGTATGGCGGATAAACAGCTGATACAACACGAGTTACAAAAACTTATTAAACAAAAACTTAACCCCTTATTTAAAATTTACGACATCATTATTACAGACAAATTACCTCGCACAGCTTCCAATAAAATAATGAGACGCGTGCTACGAGAAGCATATCAAAAGCAAATGAAAAATGAGATTTAGAACAGAAATTATAATTTCCGAAAGTCATGAAAAAATAAACTACCAAAACAAAATTTTTGGTTTAGGATCATGTTTTGTGACGCATATTAAAAACAAATTAGATTATTATCAATTTCAAAATCAAATCAACACATTTGGAACGGTTTTTAATCCTGTTTCTATTCGAAAATTATTGCAACTTATTGTAAATCAAGATTTCTATGATGAAAAAAATCTATTTTTTCACCAAAATCTTTGGAAAAGTTTTGATTTACATTCTGAATTTAATCAACCAGATAAAAACCTTTATTTGCAACAAGTTAATGAAAAAATTACGCTTGCCGGCCAATTTTTAAAAACTGCGAATTGGCTTTTTATAACCTTGGGTACAGCCTGGGTATATCGTCATAAATCTTCCGGAAATATTGTTAACAATTGTCATAAAATTCCTCAAAAAGAATTTGAGAAATTGATTCTTTCGCCATCTGAAATAACCCATGAACTCAATGAGATTATACACTTAGCAAAAACATACAATTCTAAACTGAAAATACTGCTAAGCATCAGCCCTGTAAGACATTTAAAAAATGGTTTTATTGAAAACCAACAGAGCAAAGCCCATTTGGTTACAGCGGTTCATCAAACAGCCTTAGATATTTTATACTTCCCTTCTTATGAAATTATGCTTGATGATTTACGTGATTATCGTTTTTATAAAGCCGACTTTATCCACCCCAACGAATTGGCAATCGATTATATATGGCAAAAATTTTCGAAAAGTTATATTTCCGAAGAAGCCTTGCCTACTATGAAAAAAATAGATAAAATACAACAAGGCTTGGCACACAAAAGTTTTAATCCGGGATCGCCGCAAAATATTAATAGACTTAACAAGTTACAAGCAACTATTCAAAAAATTAAAACAGAGTACCCTTGGATGGTATTTACT
>WGBX01000143.1 GCA_015494075.1 Flavobacteriaceae bacterium | reverse complement strand
GGCTCGGAGATGTGTATAAGAGACAGAGTCTATAGTTTTTTTACTTTCAGGGCCACGATCAATGTAATCACCCAAAAGAAAAAGTTGGTCTTCTTTTTGAATTTTGAGTTTTTCTTTAATTAATGTTTTAAATGTTTGAAAACATCCGTGGATGTCGCCTACTGCAAACCTTCTTCCTTTTTTGGGTGATTTTATGCTGTTTTTTTGGTAATATTTTTTCACAATAAGATATTAAACTTCGTAATCTACTGCTATGGTTTCCTTTTTATGTTCTTTGATTTTTGCCACAACTGCCTGATGCGCTTCGTGTACACGATAAGCTTCAAGTGCTTCCATGTTTTCAAATAATGATACTAAAACCAAATCATATGCATTTGCAGCATTACTGATATTCACACCAACCTCATAGGCTTTTATTTCGCCTATTTTTTTAGGAAGCTCATCTAAAAGAACTTTTAATTCTGTTGCTGTACGTTTTCGTTTTTCTATTGTATAATCATCTGATAATTTGAACATTACAATGTGTTTAATCATTTTTTTGTAGTTTTAAAAATTTGACATTACTTTTGATGCATAAATTCTAAACCGTCCAATTGCTAATAGATTAGTGCTTTCCTGAAAAAAGGAACTACTAGATATTTGTTGAATTTCATAATTGAGTCGGTTTGGACTATACAAAATTAATAAAAATTATGCTAGTAATTGGAATTGCCGGAGGCACAGGTTCAGGAAAAACAACTGTTGTAAGAAAAATCATAGAAAGTTTGCCAGAAGGCGAAGTAGCTGTTTTGTCGCAAGATTCTTATTATAAGGATAATAGCCATTTACCTCTTGAAAAAAGACAGGAAATCAATTTTGATCATCCCAAAGCATTGGAATTTGATTTAATTGTTGAACACATTAAAGAATTGCGCAAAGGCAACAGTATTGAAGAACCTATTTATTCATATTTGACTTGTACGCGTGCAAAAGAAACTATTACTGTTTATCCGAAAGATGTGCTTATACTTGAAGGTATTCTTATTTTAACACATAAAGAGTTGCGCGATTTATTTGATATTAAAGTTTTTGTAGATGCCGATCCTGATGATCGTTTAAACAGGGTAATTCAACGCGATATTGTGGAGCGAGGACGCTCGGTTGCCAAAGTACTTGAACGTTATGATAAATCGGTAAAACCCATGCATTTACAATTTATTGAGCCTTCTAAAAGATATGCCGATTTAATTGTTCCTCAAGGAGGGCATAATAAAGTGGCTATTGAAGTGCTCTGTTCAATAATAGAAAAGAATTTAAAAACCCAAAGATAAATGTTACAAGATGTAAAGAATACTGATGTTTTATTTTTGGATATTGAAACGGTTTCGGGTTACAAAAATTTTGATGAATTACCTGAACGCATGAAGGCTCTTTGGACAAGAAAAGCAAAATCTTTAAGTAAATCGGATGATGTGAAACCCGAAGAACTTTATGAGCGAGCCGGTATTTATGCTGAATTTGGTAAAATTGTATGTATTTCAGTTGGGTTTATTGTAGAGAATGACAGTAAACGTTTTTTTCGTTTAAAATCATTTTACGGAGATGATGAAAAAATAATATTAAATGATTTTAATGATTTACTACGTAAATCATTTACGCGTGATAATCAATATCTTTGTGGGCATAATGCAAAGGAATTTGACTTTCCCTATATTGCACGGCGTTCTCTGATTAAAGGTTTAAAACTCCCTCCCCAATTAGATATTGCAGGAAAAAAACCTTGGGAAGTAAAACATTTAGATACAATGGATTTATGGCGTTTTGGAGATTATAAAAGCTATACTTCATTAAACCTGCTAACTGCTGTTTTTGACATCCCTACCCCAAAAGATGATATTGATGGTAGTCAGGTAGGACGAGTTTATTGGGAAGAGCGTAATTTAGAACGCATTGCCGAATATTGCCAAAAAGATGTTTTAGCAGTTGCACAGCTATTTTTACGTTATAAAGGTGAAGACTTAATCTCTGATAAAAATATTGAGATAATAAAGTAGTCTATCTCTTCATATATAGGTATAGAGTTAATTATAACTTTAAATAACACCTATAATCTCCCTGGATAGCAGGCAATTAGCAAGTAAAGGCTCCGACTGCCGACAGGTAGTTAAGGTAATATTTAAGTTTCCACCAATTACTAATTGCCAATATACTAATTATTTGCAAAATGATTATCAAAAATATTCTGCTATACCATTGCAGGCGTGTTTAATACTCTGCCCAAAAATCTCTTTTTTTGTTTAATTCTTCTTCTTGTTTTAAAATTTCTTCCGGTATCAGTTGCATAAACGAAGGATGTTGTTCAATGGCATACGAAATTTTTTCTACAATTTCATCAATTGAATCATTTTCATAATCAATGTCGAGTGGTTGTTTAATAACCATTGATTGCAATATTCCACGTTTTTTTACCAGCAGTCCTTTTTTATTAAATGAGCGACGAAACCCGTCAATTACAATGGGCACAACAATGGGTTTGTAGTTTTTTATAATATGTGCAGTACCTTTTCTTATAGGTTTAAATGGTTTTGTGGTTCCTTGTGGAAAAGTAATTACCCATCCGTCTTTTAAAGCGGTACCAATTTGTTCCGTATCGCTTGGATTAACAGGACGTTGTATCTCTTTTCCTGCTTCGCGCCATGTGCGTTGAACGGTGATTGCACCCGCATAAGCAAAGATTCTGGGCAACAATCCTTTTCGCATGGTTTCCTTAGCTGCTACAAAATAAATATTTAGTTTAGGAGATTTTAGATACCTTAGAACTCCTTTTATACTGTCTTTTCTACCATGAAGGGCTGCATTAAAAACATGCAACATGGCAGCAACATCTGCAAAATAAGTTTGATGATTGGATACAAATAAGACACCTGTTTCCGGCAAATTTCTGATTATATCAGAGCCCTCAATAATCAATTGATTAAACCCCCTGTATCTTCGGTGCGATATAAGTCCGAAAAACCTGATTAGCCACTTTTTGAGTAACAAAATATGACCAAACGGATTGCGTTTTACTAATCCCATATAAAAAACTTTTTTGAATATCTACGCGAAATTAAAAAACATTAGTTAATAAAAAAATAATTGCTACTTGTTTGTTTTTGTCCGGTTAAATTTTTATTCATCAAATAATATATATTTTTGGCACATTTGCTTTGATATTTTTACAATTATTTATCTTTGTTTCCGTTGTAAAATAAAATAATTAAATAGAAAGATATGAAGAATATTAGATTTTTTTTGGCATTACTGCTTTTATTAACAATAACAGATACTATTTTTGCTCAGGAAGTAGAATGGCATAACTGGAAAGATGGATATAAAAAGGCTAAAGAAGAGAATAAAATAATTTTACTTGATGCATACACCGAATGGTGTGGGTGGTGTAAAGTAATGGATCAAAAAACTTATACAGTTAAAGAGGTACAGGATAAAATTCATCAAGACTTTGTTGCCATAAAATTAAATCCGGAGCTGCAAGGAACATATAATTTTGAGAATAAATCCTATTCCGGACCTGATTTAATCAAACAATTATCGCATAACAAATTCAGGGGATACCCTACTACATTTTTTGTTTTTCCCGAAACAGGTAAATCATATATGGAAATTGGCTATAAGAAAGCAGATGTTTTTGCAAAATTACTTGACAAGTATGTTAAAATGAAATAGCTTTTTTTGAATGTTTATGAGCAAAAGTTTTAGTTTATCTTAAATTATGAATGGATAGTCCAAAAAATAGATAATTCAATAAAATAATTTCTTGAATTACTTCAATTCTGTATATATTTGTATGTATCCGTACTTTATACCGATACGCTTTTAGTAATTGTATTACTTCGTACCGATTGAACAT
>WGBX01000142.1 GCA_015494075.1 Flavobacteriaceae bacterium | reverse complement strand
ATATAAAAGTAAAACTTATTAACCAAAAAAAGCACCCGTTATATTTTAAAAACTTATTAACAATATAAGCGTGTTTTAAATAGCCTGTTTTAGAAACTTATCAACATTTATTAACATATGTTTTTAATTGAGTAATAATTTGTATCTTAATCTGCTAATTTCATTTTATTTTAAGTATTAAAATTTATAAGTACTTAAAAATCAGTTTTTTCTTTTTGATTCAATTCTGTTTGGTAGTTTTTTTTGGTATCAATTAATAATTGTAATTTTGTCAGCAAAATTATTATATATGAATTTCTGGTCAAAAGTTGCTTCTTATATTCTTAGACACAAGACACTTCTTTTATTATTGATAACGCTTATTACTATTTTTTTTATTTATCAATGGCGTTATGTAGGCATTTCGTACACACAGAAAAGTATTTTGCCTGAGAATGATCCTTATGCTAAAGAGTATGCGCAGTTTAGAAAAATATTTAAAAATGATAACAATATTATATTAATAGGCATAAAAGATTCAAGCCTATTCACTAAAGAAAAACTTAATGCTTGGAATGAATTAACTAAGAAAATTAAAACTTATGCTGAGGTTGATCAAATAATATCTATTGAAAATTTAAAGGTTTTAAAAAAAGATACTGCGCATCAGAAATTTTACTTAGAAAAACTTGTTAAAAAACCAGTCAAAAATGATGCAGAGGCTAGAGCTATTCAGAAAACATTATTTGATTCTTTACCTTTTTACAATGGCCTTATATATAACAAAAATTCAGGTGCAGTACAAACTATAGTTAGTATTAAACCTTCATTGTTATTGTCAAAAAAAAGAATTGTTTTTATCAATGACAAATTAAAACCTTTGTTAGATAATTTTGAGAAAACCCATCATATGGATCTTAAAACTTCAGGGTTACTTTACATAAAGTCATTGAATGCCAAAGTTTTGCAAAAAGAAATTCCGCTTTTTATTATTTTATCTTTATTGGTTACAGGCTTTATTATTTGGCTTTTTTTTAGATCGTTTTCACCTATATTTATTTCTTTATTAATAGTGTCTATTGGCGTGATGTGGTCTTTTGGTATTATGGGAACATTAGGCTTTAAAATTAGTATTTTAACAGCTATTATACCACCATTAGTTATAGTTATTGGTGTTCCCAATGCTATTTTTCTAATCAATAAATATCAGCAAGAAATATTAAAACACGGTAATCAAGCTCGGTCGTTACAGCGAGTTATTAGTAATACCGGCAATGCTATTTTAATGACTAATATAACTACTGCTATTGGGTTTGGTACATTTATTATAGTCAGAAATGATCTGTTAAGGCAGTTTGGTATTGTTGCAGCGTTATCTATTCTCTCTATTTTTGTTTTATCTATTATTTTGATTCCAATTATTTATAGCTATAAAAAACCACCTAAAGAAAAACACCTTAAACATCATCAAAAAACCTGGATTAATAAATTTATAGATTGGTTGATAGATACAGTCAGACACCGTCAAAAATCTGTTTTTGGTGTAGCTTTGTTATTATTGATAGTTAGTTTGATTGGGGTTACCAAAATAAGAGTTTCAGGTAGTATGTTATCTGATTTTCCAAAAAATAAAACCTTTTATCGAGATATTAAATTTTTTGAGAAAGAGTTTGGCGGTATTTTACCATTGGAATTTATGATAGATACCAAACGCAAAAAAGGCGCTTTAAAATTAGCTACTTTAAAACGTGTCAATCGTTTTCAAGAAGAAATAACTGATTTGCCCGAATTATCCCAACCGGTTTCCATCGTTAATTTGGTCAAATATGCAAAGCAAGCTTTCTATAATGGTGATCCGGCCTATTATCAACTTCCATCATTGCATGAGAAAAATTTTATTTTACCTTATTTAAAAAATTCGAAAGGTAAAACAAATTTGTTGCAAAGTTATACCGACTCATTACAACGCTATTTGCGGATTACAACCTTCATGAAGGATATAGAAACAGAGAAAATGGAGCAAATAGAAGACTATTTAAGTTTAAAACAACATAAATATTTTCCTGAAAAACATTATAACGTATTAATGACCGGTCAGGCTAAATTATATTTAAAAGGAACACATTATTTGATTAATAATTTAATTATTTCATTAGGATTAGCTATATTTTTAATTTTTATCTTTATTGCATGGATGTTTGGCGGTTCTTTAAAAATGGCACTAATATCTTTAATACCGAATTTACTTCCTTTATTAATTACAGCAGGATTGATGGGATTTTTAGGAATACCATTAAAACCTTCCACTATTTTAATTTTTAGTATTGCTTTTGGAATTTCGGTAGACGACACTATCCATTATTTGGCCAAATTAAGACATGAATTAAAACTGCATAAAGGTCAGATCAAACGCTCAGTATATAAAGCTTTAAAAGAAACAGGCATAAGTATGTTTTATACCTCTGTGGTCTTATTTTTTGGCTTTTTAACCTTTTTATTGTCCAGTTATGGAGGAACCAAAGCATTGGGTGGTCTTATTTCGTTGACTTTACTTATGGCTATGTTTAGCAATCTTTTACTTTTACCGGCTTTGGTTATTTTTATGGACGATCTATTTAAAAACAAAAAACAATACAAAGACAATTTAGATATTTTCCCAGAAGATAGTAACCATGAATGATTTTCAGCTTTATTTCAAATTGGGGTTAACCCATATTTTAAGTTGGTCATCAGTAGACCATATCCTTTTTTTATTGGCACTTATATTAGTATTTAGCCTGAGTGATTGGCGTAAGCTTTTAACTTTGGTAAGCTTATTTACACTAGCGCATACTACGAGTTTAATTCTTTCGGTTTATGGTGTTTTACATGTCAATGAAGCTTTAATTGAGACATTAATCTTATGGACAATCCTAATAACGGCTTTATCTAATATAATGTTTAATAACCATAAAAGTATTATCAAGATACATTATTATTTTTCCTTTTTTTTCGGTCTTATTCATGGCTTAGGTTTTGCTTCCGATTTTAAGATGATGATTGCCGGTCAGTCAGCAAAGTTGTTGCCGCTTTTAGAATTTGCCTTAGGCATCGAAACAGCTCAAATTATTTTAGGCGTTTGGATTCTTATTTTAATGGGATTATTGAGTCGTATATGGACAAAAAATACCCGAGAACTAATCATTTTAGTCTCGGGAATTATAATAGGCTATGTGCTGGCTTTGTTAAACTGATATTTATTTTACTCGTAATTTTTGACCAACCTTGATATAATTACCTTTTAGATGGTTTAATTTTCTGAGTTTTTTGATGGAAACATGATAGTTTATATGAATTCTATAAAGTGTTTCTCCGGGTTGCACTACGTGGTATACGGCATTATTATCTTCAGGCGTTTGTTTTATTTCTTTGTTTTGACTTTTTTCAGCCACCGTATTTTTGGTCGTACCAAATGAGTTTTTTGGAATTTTAATAACTTTTCCTACCTTAATTTCATTTGTATTGAGTTTATTTAAGTTTTTTAAAACCGCTACATCAACTTGATACTTTTTACTAATAGAAAACAGTGTTTCACCTTGTTTTACCATATGTAATTCGATATCGTCAGCATTAATTTCACTGCTTGTAGAGTCAGCTTCTGCTTTTGGATTATTTTCCTGTGTACTTATTGCTACTTTTTCCGGTTTTAGAGTTTCATTATTGTCATTTGTAAGACTTTCTTCTACATCATTTTCAACAGAATCACTATCGGAAGATTTTCCTGTTAAAACTAAAATTTGTCCTTTATAAATATCAAAATCATTTAGGTTATTAATACGTTGAATATCCTTCACAGGCACATTAAATTTGCGTGATATGGTAAATAATGTTTCACCTTCTTGCACTTCATATATAAATTTTTTCTTCCCATTTTTGTGTTTATTAGTTGCATCATCAACTTTAACACTCATATTCTCCAGGACTTCTTTATCCATTTTAGCCAAGTTATACTTATTTATTATATAAATAAGCTTGTCCGGATAACTGGGATCAGTAGCGTAACCGGCTTTTTTCAATCCGCGTGCCCAAGCTTCATAATCTGTTTTAGGTAAGCGAAACAAGAAGGCATAACGTTTTCTACCGGCTAAAAACTTAGAGTGATCTTTAAATGACTCTTCGGCTTTATTGTATTTTCTAAAGCATTCTTGCGCTTCATTATCATCGTGTAGTATTTTATCACCTCGCCAGTCATTATGACATTTTATTCCGAAATGGTTTTTTCCTTCAACTGCCAATCTGCTTTTTCCACTTTGAGATTCTAATATTCCTTGTGCTAAAGTAATACTTGCAGGAATACCGTAATCTTTCATTTCCTTTTTAGAAATATCGGCATATTTGGCAATATATCTTAAAGTGGCAAAATCCAAATTTTTTTGATCATTGCTGATGACATGGTTGTTCTTTTGAGGAAGATTTTTATTTACACTTTTTGAGGTAGTATCCTCATTATAAGTTTTTTTTGAACTTCCACAGCTATTCATCAATATTAAAATGCTGCTGATTATTATAAGTTTTTTCATATGAATAATTATTTATTAAACATAAAATAGTTCAATACATTACAAAGTTACTAAATTTTTTAAGTAGATATTTTTTTAATTAAAATTTTATGATTTTAACAAAGGTAACCTTTTCTCTTTCAGTCTAATATTCATACCGGCTTTTCCCTGTAAACCTCCGGTGTGTATGGCTAATATTTTGCTCCCTTTTGGAAAATAATCTTTTTTAATCAGGTCAATGATTCCAAATAACATTTTACCTGTATAGATAGGATCTAGAGGTAAATTATGCAGTGAATTAACCATATTAATAAAATCTACCAGTTTTTTGTCTATTTTGGCAAAACCACCGAAATGATAAGCTCTGATAAGTTCCCAATTGTTCGATTGGGTATATTTTGCAATATTTTGATGTAAAAATTGTTCTTTTAATGCGGGAAAACCCAAAACTTTTTGATGCGATTTGGCAGCATTAATTAATCCGGAAATGGTGCCTCCGGTGCCGACAGCAGAGCAAATAAAGTCAAATGAGTCATCTTCCGGAGTCAAAATTTCTTCGGTTCCTTTCACTGCCAATTCATTGGTTCCACCTTCCGGAACCAAATAAAATTTCCCGAATAATTGAAAAAGATTAGTAATAAATTCCGGACCGTTTTTTTGTCTATAAGCTTTACGACTGACAAAATGTAATTGCATACCTTGAGAGACTGCAAAACCTAAAGTCGGATTTTTTTCTAAAGTTTTTTCTAAATTTTTGCCTAGTTCGTCGCCGCGTATTACACCAATAGTCTTAATACCTAACTCGTTACCGGCAGCAGCTGTTGCAGCGATATGATTGCTGTAAGCACCACCGAAGGTCAACAATTTATCGTAACCTTTTTCACGGGCTTCAATAACATTATAATAAAGCTTACGAAACTTATTGCCCGATATATGTTCGTGCAAAAGGTCTTCGCGTTTTACGACTAAAGTAATGTCTTTTTTACGCAATAGACAGTTGTTGAGTTTCTGGTTATAAGGTTTTTGTTGGGCTGTTAACACGGCTTTAATTGGTTATTTGGTTAATTATCAATCGTTCCTTTACATATTATGAAGACCTACCAGGTATTGAAAACCTGACAGGCTTTTACAATCAATTTATTTTTATATAATGCGTAAAATATAATATATAATTTCTATTAAAAATTTAACCAATTACGTAAATCAAATTTACCGGCTATATGTTGACGCAATTCGGTAATAGGGATACGAACTTGTTCCATAGTGTCTCGTTCGCGTAAAGTCACGGTGCCATCGTCTTTAGTTTGATGGTCAACTGTAATACAGTAAGGTGTGCCAACAGCATCTTGACGACGATAGCGGCGACCAATAGCGTCTTTTTCATCGTATTGCACTTTAAAATCCCATTTTAAATCGTCAATGATTTGCTTAGCGATATCAGGCAAGCCGTCTTTTTTGAGTAAAGGTAAAACAGCGACTTTAGTAGGCGCTAAAATAGCCGGAATTTTCATCACGACACGACTTGAACCGTCCGGTAATGTTTCATCTTGCAAGGCGGCAGAAAATACAGCCAAAAACATACGATCTAGTCCGATAGAGGTTTCAATGACGTATGGTGTGTAGCGTTCATTTATTTCCGGATCGAAGTATTGCATTTTTTTGCCCGAATGTTTTTCATGTTGCGACAAATCGAAATCAGTACGCGAATGAATACCTTCCAGTTCTTTAAAACCGAAAGGAAATTTGAATTCAATATCAGTAGCAGCATCGGCATAATGGGCTAATTTTTCATGGTCGTGAAAACGATAATAATCATCGCCAAATCCAAGAGATTTATGCCATTTTAAACGTTCTTCTTTCCACTTATCAAACCACTGTTTTTGAGTGCCGGGGCGTACAAAAAACTGCATTTCCATTTGCTCAAATTCCCGCATACGGAAGATAAATTGTCGTGCTACAATTTCGTTTCGAAAAGCTTTTCCGGTTTGAGCAATCCCAAAAGGAATTTTCATGCGCATGGTTTTTTGTACATTTAAAAAATTAACAAAAATACCTTGTGCTGTTTCCGGACGAAGAAATAAATCTGTAGCATTTTCGGCAGAAGCACCGAGTTTGGTGCCAAACATTAAATTAAATTGCTTGACATCGGTCCAGTTTTTACTACCGGATACAGGATCTGCTATACCCAGTTCTTCAATCAAAGTTTTAACATCTTCCAAATTGTTGTTGTCTAACGATTTGGCCATACGTTGTAATATATGTTTTTGTTGTTCACGATATTTTACAACGCGCGGGTGCGTGGCTACAAATTGGGCTTCATCAAAATCATCACCGAATCGTTTACGGGCTTTTTTGATTTCTTTTTGTACTTTTTGTTCCAGCTTTTCGGCATAATCTTCGATTAAAACATCGGCACGATAACGTTTTTTACTGTCTTTATTGTCGATAAGCGGATCGTTAAAAGCATCGACGTGGCCGGAAGCTTTCCATGTTGTCGGGTGCATAAAAATAGAAGCATCCAGACCAACAATATTTTGATGTAATTGTGTCATGGCTTGCCACCAATAATCACGAATATTGCGTTTGAGTTCCACACCATTCGGACCATAATCATATACAGCACTCAAGCCGTCATAAATTTCACTTGAAGGAAATACAAAACCATATTCTTTGGCGTGTGATAGTACTTTTTTAAATTGATCATCGCTCATTTTCGAAAAACTTTTTTGATATTAAATTAGATTAAAAGGTATGAAAAAAGCTACCTTTGAACGAACAAAGATAGCTTTATTGATTTAAATTTACAATTTTTTAAAAAGCAGTCTTTTAGAATATGCCGCTTTCAAGTTCAAGTTCGGTTGTCCCTACTTTATTACCATTGTGATAAACTTCAACTTGATAATTGCCTTTGACAAATTCACTTTCTTTATTTTGAGGTTTGACAAAAATACAAACTTTTAGTGGTTTGCTTTCATAAATTACTTCTTCAGAACCACTGATAAGAATAGCTTGATCGTCAATCATCAATTCTGTTTGGTCACCAATAACATCGCCTTTCGGATTAACAATTCTGACATAGAATTTTTGAGGACCTTCTAAAACTTCGTTTTTAGGTAAAGTAAAGCATACGCGAATGGCCGTAGCTCTTTTATATTTTGAAGTGGTAACAATTTTTCCTGAGCTTTTAATTTTTACGCCTTCTGCTTTTAAATTTACAGGATACAAAATTTTTGCTTTGTTCAATGTTTGTGATAATTGCTCGTTTTTGTTGAGCAAAGTATCATTAAACTGTTTTTGTTTAGTCAAATCGGTATTTAGGCTGTCATTTTCGGTAATTAATGTCATATTAGCAGCTCGTAATGAATCGGCAATTTTGTACAATTTGTCTCGTTGTGCTTTTAAAGCGGCAATTTCTTTTTTGTACTTGTAAATGATTCGAGAATCGATTTGTTTTTGTTTTTTAACTTCTTGAATTAAGGATTCGATACGGTTTTTGGCTTCTTCGAGTTTACCGGAAACTTCGGTTTTTTCTTTTAAAGCTTGGTCATAGTTAACTTTCAAATCTTGTAACTCGTTAATAACTTGCTCTTTTTCTTGTTGCAAGATTTGTTGGGTTTGCTTAGACTCATTATACATATCATAAGTATAATAGCCTAAACCTAAAATGGCAACACCTAGTAAGGCGACCAAAACTTTCAAAATGTTGGAATTGTTTGTCTGTGCATTCATATTTATATTGTTTTTTTGCAAATTTAGAGTATATTTATTTTAAATACAACGTTAAGACTTTAAAATTAGTATTTTAAATGTTTTTTTTTCGGGTAACAATAAAATCTTTAAGATAAAAGGGTTCAAAATAGGCCAAATTTTCAAAGTCTTTATTTAAAAACTTCTTGTAAGCCAATGTATGTAACTCTTGGGCAGAAGGATATTTTTCTGAAAAAAAATATGCATTTGGATGCTGTATGACAGTTTTTGTTTTTTCTATGGCATCACCAATAAAAACACAAGATTTTTTTGCTAAATATTCTTCATAAGGATTTTGATCTAATAAATCTGCTTTCACAGGTCTTATTAAATGGTGGGAAGCATCAAATACCGCACTGTAAACTTCTAGCCTTCGGGCATCAATTAGTGGTATTATATAACCTTGTTTTATATTAACTTTATGTGCCAAACTTTCAAGTGTTGATACTGCTATAAGCGGTAACTCGGCTGCATAGGCCAAGCCTTTGGCAGCCGAAACACCAATACGTAAACCGGTATATGATCCCGGACCCATACTAATAGCAACAGCTTTTAAATCTTGAATTTTGAGTTGGTGTTGTGCTAATATTTGATCGATAAAAACATGTAGTTTTTCAGCATGTGAGTATGATTCTCCGGCATACTCGATAGTCTCTAAAACTTGTTCATTTTTACCTAGGGCAACCGAGCAATTTTTGGTAGCAGTTTCAATACTTAAAATATAATCGGCCATAATGAGGTCTATATTTAGTATGCCGGCTCTTTGAGCCGGCATTAATAGTGTATTAGTTTAACAGGTTAAAATTAATCCTGATTGTTTATTTTTTTTGTTCAGCTTGGTAAGCAGAATCCAGAGCTTTGAGCACATCGTCAGTAATATCAAGTTTAGCATCGCCATACATTAAGGCGCCGGTATTATTTTTTCCATAAATATATTTATAACCGTTTTGTTTGCCGTAGGTGTCAAAGAAATCATAAACTATTTTTACGATAGAGTCTGTTTGTTTTTGTATTTCGGCAGTTAGTTGCGCACTTTCTTGTTGTTGCATTTGTTGAATCATTTGTTGTTTTTGATATAACTCTTGATCCTTTTTTTGGGCTTGTTTTGGTGCCATTTTTTTGGCATTTTGTTGAAATTGCATGACTTCTTTACGCCAATCATTAACAATTGAATCATATTTTTTTGCAAAAGCTTCTTGTTTTTTCTTGAAAATTGCTTCTTGTGCTTTGATGCCTTTATACTCTTTAAAAATAGTTTCAGTTTTGACAAAAGCTGTTTTGGCTCCTTTTTGTTGACAAGACGTCAAGAGGCCGATGCCTAATAGGATTAAAATGATTTTTTTCATAATAAAAAGTTGAGGTTAGTTTAATTTTGGGTACAAATTTACATTATTTTGATTAAATAATTGAAGTGAAGCTTTTTTTTCTCTATAAATAGTTTTATTAAAGCTGTTTGTTTGTGCTTTAATCTAAAGTTGTCGTACAAATAAGAAGTATTTTTTGTAAAATTCTTTTTTGTAATTTTACCCTGAAATTTAATATTTAAAACCTTTTAAATAACAATAAAAATGAAAATTGAAGTATCAAACGGTGAGATTGTTGATAAACTGACTATTATTGAAATTAAACTTCAGCATATTGATGATATCCAAAAACGTCAAAATCTTGAAAAGGAATATGCTGTATTAAACGAAGCTGTAAAAAAAATTATTTCAAAAGATCACGATCTTTATAAAGCACTTTTAAAGATTAATCAGCAACTTTGGGATATAGAAGACACTATTCGAGATTTGGAACGAGCCAAAGATTTTGGACCTAAATTTATTGAAACAGCACGAGCGGTATATTTTACCAATGATAAACGGTCAGAAATAAAACGTCAAATTAATCATTTGACAGGTTCTAATTTAGTGGAAGAAAAATCATATCAAAAATATGATTAAACTTCATTATTAATACTATAAATCTACATCATGCCTCAAAAACAACCATCACCTTCCGGTGAATCAAGAAAAAAATTGTTTCTTCTTGACGCTTATGCATTGATTTTTAGAGCTTTTTATGCCTTTATAAAAAATCCGCGTATCAATTCCAAAGGTTTAAATACATCAGCTATTTTTGGTTTTCTCAATACTTTGATGGATTTAATTCGCCGCGAAACCCCCGATCATTTGGCAGTAGTATTTGATTTGGGTGGTTCGAAAGAACGTACGGAACTCTTTCAAGAATATAAAGCTAATCGATTAGAAACCCCCGAAGGTATTCAGCTGGCTATGCCTTACATCAAAAAGATATTAGAAGCCATGCATATTCCGGTAATAGAGCTTGAAGGTTGGGAGGCCGATGATTTGATAGGCACACTGGCCAAACAAGCTGAAAAGGAAGGCTTTGATGTTTTTATGGTAACAGCAGATAAAGACTTTGCCCAGCTGGTTGATGAACATATTTTTTTATATAAACCCTCACGAATGGGTAATGGTATTGAAATTTGGGATGTTGAAAAAGTAAAAGAAAAGTTTGGTGTCACTCATCCTGAACAGGTTATAGATTATTTGGGCATGATGGGTGATAGTGTAGATAACATTCCGGGATTACCGGGAGTTGGAGAAAAAACTGCTAAAAAATTTCTGGCACAATTCGGTAATATGGAAACCCTTTTTGCTAACACCGATAAGTTAAAAGGAAAAATGAAAGAGAAAGTAGAAGCCAATAAAGAATTAGGATTATTATCTAAAAAATTGGCAACCATCAACACACAAGCTCCCATAAAATTTGATGAAAAACAATATCATTTAGACCAGCCGGACTTTGAAAAAACCAATGCTATTTTTAAAGAATTGGAATTTAGACGTATTGCTGATCAGTTCAACCGTTTATTTAAATTGGGACGACCTGACTCTATTGCAGGTGCCGGAACGCAATATAGTTTATTTGAATCTGGCGAAAACATTGATGAACAACAAAATTTGATAAGTTTTGAACAATTAGACAAATTTTATCAAAGTATTGAGACCCCCAAATCAATGGAACTTTTACGTGAAAAATTAGAACGACAGTCAGATATTGGTTTAATGATATATCCCGAGCAATTTGAATTTACACAAAAATCATATCATTTAGTTTTGGGTCATCAAGCCGGAAAGCTATATCATGTACCTCTTAATGGAGATTTGATTACTAAATTACTTTATTTTAGAAATATTTTCGTGCAACCTGAAAAGCATAAGATTGGCTATGATTTAAAAGAAGCATACAAATTATTAAAATATCATGATATTGCGCTGGATGGCAATTTAGTAGATATTTTGATTATCCATTATCTTCTCAATCCTGAAATGCGCAATGAGTTGGAAATTTTAGCTGAAAATTATCTTAATATAGCTTTAAAAAAACCCTTAAAGAAAACGGCAACAGAGAAGGATTGGATTGATTATACATTATTAAAAGCCGATATTAGTTTAAGGCTAAAGGACGTATTGTGTAAAAAACTCAAGGAATCGGGAGCTGATATCTTATATCATGAAATAGAAATGCCGTTGATAAAAGTTTTGGGCGACATGGAATTGACAGGTATCAAATTGGAGACAAAAGTTTTAAATCAAATAGGTCAAGATTTAGAACATGAAATCAAAAAATTAGAGACAGAAATATTTGAATTGTCCGGAGAAAAATTCAATATAGGATCGCCTAAGCAATTGGGTATTATTTTATTTGAAAAACTAAATATAGCCAGTAAACCGAAGAAAACAAAAACAGGTCAATATTCAACCTCAGAAGAAGTTTTAAAAAAATATATTACACAGCCTATTATTCAAAAGATATTAGATTGGCGGTCATTGACAAAATTAAAATCTACTTATGTCGATGCGCTTCCCAAATATATAAATCCGGTGACCGGCCGTATTCATACCCATTTTAATCAAGGTGTAACATCTACAGGTCGTTTGAGCTCAACGAATCCTAATTTGCAAAATATTCCCATCAGGACCAAATGGGGACAGGAAATAAGAAAAGCTTTTGTAGCCGAAAAAGGCCATAAATTAATATCGGCAGATTACTCACAAATTGAACTGCGGCTCATAGCTTCTTTTAGCAAAGATAAAGATATGCTTAAAGCTTTTAAAGAAGATGAGGATATTCATAGGGCAACTGCCGCAAAAGTTTTTGGCATACCACTTGAAGAAGTAACCAAAGAGCAACGTTCACATGCCAAAAGTGTAAATTATGGTATTATTTATGGCTTATCTGCTCATGGTCTCAGTCAACAAACCGGATTAAGCCGCTCAGAATCAAAACAGCTTATAGAAACGTATTTTGAAACCTATCCGACTTTAAAAGATTATATCAAGAAACAAATAGATTTTGCTCGAGACAAGGCTTATGTAGAAACTATTTTTGGAAGACGCCGTTATTTAAAAGACATACATTCTCGCAATGCTATAGTTCGTTCTGCTGCCGAACGCAATGCCGTAAATGCTCCTTTACAAGGAAGCGCTGCTGATATTATTAAAAAAGCCATGATTCGTATTCATGATAAAATAACCGCTAAACAATTAAAAAGTAAAATGTTATTGCAAGTTCATGACGAATTGATTTTTGAAGTACCCGAAAATGAAGTTGATCAAGTGCAGCAACTCATCAAACATGAAATGGAAAATGTAGTTAATTTGCCTGTCCCTTTGATTGTCGATATTGGTGTGGGTAATAATTGGTATGAGGCACATTAGCTAATTAACAATAATTAATTATGCCAAGATTTAAAATGTACAAAATGCCATTTTCCGGTTTGTTTGACGGCTTCCAATTTATCTTCGATAGTATCCGGCAATGCCGGAAAGAAATCAATGTCGGTGAGTTTTTCTAGGCTATCTATTGTAACCATATATTTTTTAAGATCTTTATCTTTATAATTTTGAGGGATTAAAAAGGCAATTGATTTATATTGGCCTTTTGATGATTTTAGCAATATTATTTTATAAAAAAATTTCGGAACTGCAACTTTTTCACGGCCAATTCGATGCAAATCCGGTGTTAAAACACCTCCCGTAACCACATACAACGGGCCGTAATATTTGGTCCAGTATCGCACTTGTTTTTCCAAATCATTCCAGATGCCTCCGTTAAATTCGTGTTTCATTGGGCTGACATTTGAGGTGTAGAAAGTTTCGTCAAAGGCTTGTTTTGAAAACCTTCGGTCGGCAGCTGGTAATAAATGCCCTTTTTCATAACCATTAGGATAATAATTTTTATAACCGGCAGATTTTGATTTTACTAACGGATCCCGCTTAAACCATGGTCTTTTTTGTTGTCGACGACTAATTTGAGAAGGAGTAAGACGATAGGCAACCCATTCCGGATTTTCATATTTTTCATTATAAGAAAGGTTATAATAGCGATGCGAAATAACCACGCCGGTTGTTGATGTTGGCAGATAATTAAAGGTGTCAGCAGCAGTAGTATAAGGTTTTGTATCTGATACCATAGTTTCTTGACAAGCCGTTAAATGTAAGATTGTCCATATGACCAGGCTGTAAATTATCTTTTTTTGATTCATAAAATTAAAGCTTGAAGATCTTTTATTTCACCAATTTTATTGATTTCTATTTTAAAATCTATTGGGTTTATTTTGTTATGTTTAGAAATAAAAACACGTTTGAATCCAAGTTTTTCGGCTTCTGAAAGTCTTTGCTCGATACGAGTTACCGGACGAACTTCTCCGGTTAGACCCAGTTCGCCGACAAAAGCCCATTGATTGGAAACGGGGGCATCGTTATTAGAAGACAAGATTGCTGCAGCTACTGCCAAATCAATAGCTGGATCATCTATACGTATGCCACCTGTGATATTTAGAAAAACATCTTTACCAGATAGTTTGATGCCCATGCGTTTTTCTAAAACAGCCAATATCATATGTAATCTTTTAATGTCATAGCCTGTAGTTGTGCGTTGAGGCGTGCCATATACTGCCGGACTTACCAAGGCTTGTACTTCAATAAGTAAAGGTCTAATACCTTCCATAGCTACTGCAATAACGGTCCCGCTTAAATTGGTTTCTTGTGATGTTAGTAATAGTTTTGAGGGATTTTTGATTTCACGTAAACCTTTGTTATACATTTCAAAAATTCCGATTTCGTGTGTTGATCCGAAGCGATTTTTTTGAGCTCTTAGTATTCTGAATAAATGATTGCGGTCGCCTTCAAATTGCAAAACTGTATCTACCATATGTTCTAAGACCTTAGGGCCTGCAATTTGGCCTTCTTTATTGATATGTCCTATAATAAAAACAGGCGTATTGGTTTGTTTGGCATATTTGATGATTTCACTTGCCGATTCTCTTATTTGTGATACACTTCCTGCCGAGGAGTCTATATGATCAGTATGTAAGGTTTGAATAGAATCAATAATAAGATTATCAGGCTTTTCTTGATATAGTGTATGTATAATTTTTTGAACATTAGTTTCAAAAAGTAATTTCATTCGATTGTTTCCGGTACCGATGCGTTCTGCTCGCATACGTATTTGCTTAGGGCTTTCTTCTCCTGAAATATAAAGTGTATTTAATGGTAGTTGCAAGGCTATTTGAAGCATTAAAGTAGACTTGCCAATACCGGGCTCGCCCCCCAGCAAGATAACACTTCCCGGTACAATACCACCTCCTAAGACACGGTTAAGTTCTGAGTTTTCTGTTGGTAGTCGATATTCTTCGGTGGTATCTATTTCGGTAAGTTTAACAGGCTGCTCTTTTGAGGCTTTAATACCTATTTTTTGTTCTTTTTTAGTAATAACTTCTTCAACAATAGTATGCCATTGTTTACAAGTAGAACATTGTCCCATCCATTTTGAATATTGGGCGCCACAATTTTGGCAATAATATGTTGTTTTGAGTTTCATGTTCTTATTTGCTTAGTTTTTTTAAAACAACCTTTTGTATTTGTTTTTGATTGGCTTTATTTATTTTAACATGAAATTTGCCTTCAATATCAAAACTGTCATTTTCCTCAGGAATTTCGCCTATTTTGGATAAAATATAACCTCCTAATGTTTCATAACTCTCATCTTCGGGAATATTTAGATGATATTTTTTATTAAGATCTTCAATTTCATGACGTCCCGACAAGATAAAAGTTTGTTCATCTATTTGTTTTTCAAATAGTTCATTTTTATCATGTTCATCTTCAATTTCGCCAAAAATTTCTTCAATGATGTCTTCCAGCGTTATAAGTCCGGATGTACCACCATATTCATCTAAAACAATAGCTATATTTTTTTTGTTTTTAGTCATTTGTTTCAGTAATTCGTGGATAGAAATGGTTTCAGGCACAAAAAGTACTTCACGGATAATGGATTTTAGTCGTTTGGGATTTTGAAACATTTCAAAAGAATGTACATAACCTTTGATATTGTCAATGTTGTTTTTATAGATTATGATTTTAGACAATCCGGAATCAATAAATTTTTGTTTTAAATCTTCGATGGTTGCTGTATCTTCAAGGGCAACTATTTCGGTACGTGGCACCATAATTTCACGTGCCTTAACATCTACAAAGTCAAGAGCATTATTAAGTATTTCTAATTCAGGATCGGTTTCTCCCGATAGTTTTTCAGCATCTTCTAATTTTTGTGAAATAAACTTGGCCAATTCTACTTTGGTAACTGCTTCTTGTACATCGGTAGATTGTGTTTTAAAGACAAACTTTAAAATAGCATTAGATATTTTTAAAACAAATTGGGTTACAGGCCAAAAAATGATGTATATAATGTAAGCCGGTAATGCAAAAAATCGCAGTAATTTATTGGCATAAAGTTGAAAAATGACTTTGGGTAAAAATTCAGCCGTGAAGAGAATAATTAGTGTTGAAATAAGGGTTTGAAGCAATAATTCATTAAAATTACTGATATTTGGCCAAAATCGATGTAAATATCGAACTATAATATCACCCATAAAAAAACCATAAATAACTAATGCTACATTGTTTCCAACTAGCATCGTGGTTATAAAATCAGAGGGCTTTTGCGAAAGCTTTTCTAATATGTTACCGGTTAATCCGGTATTTTTTTTATCTAGCGCCAATTGAATACGATCTGCACTGACAAATGCTATTTCCATACCGGAAAAAAAAGCAGATAATAAAAGTAAACTTAAAATAATGAGAAAGTCGAAATTCATAAATTTGAAATAAATTCTTATAAGCAAAGATACATAAAAAGGCTATTATGTTTTGGCAATATTTTTTTCGAACAGATTAAACCTTTACCGGT
>WGBX01000141.1 GCA_015494075.1 Flavobacteriaceae bacterium | reverse complement strand
GGTTTTATGTTGGGATCATATCCAATAATAATTACTAATGCTTTCATCTCATTAGTCAATTTGTATTATTTACTGATTAAAAAAAATGCATAAGAACCTTAAATGATTATTTAAAAAGCGACCCAAAAGGTCGCTTTTTTAGTTATGATAGAAATAATTACATGATAGAAATAATTATAATAATTCTTTTATATTAGTTACAAAAAGTTTTACAGAGATGGCTAGTAAGATAATTCCAAAAACTTTTCGAATGACACCAATTCCTGCTTTTCCAATAAAATGTTCAATTTTTTGAGATGATTTTAGAACGGCATATACAAATATCATATTTAATATGATAGCTATTAGAATATTAACAGTATGGAACTCAGCTCTTAACGATAATATAGAGGTCAAACTTCCAGCACCGGCAATAAGAGGAAAGGCTAATGGTACTACTGAGGCCGATTCAGGTTCGTCATCTTTAAATAAGGTAATACCCAATATCATTTCAAGTGCCAGAAAAAATAATACAAAAGAACCGGCTACTGCAAAAGAGCCGACATCTATTCCTACTAAGTTTAAAATTTGTTTCCCAATAAATAAAAACACTATCATTATGATAGCAGACACAATTGAAGCTTTTTCAGATTGAATGTGTCCTACTTTGCGACGTAAATCAATAATGATAGGAATACTTCCCAAAATATCAATTACAGCAAACAATACCATGGTAGCTGTAATGATTTCGTTTAAATTTAAATGTAATTGCATGGTGAATGAATTATTTTTTTAAGCCGGCAAATGTAGTAAGAAAAGAATTAGATATGAATAATTTATGTTAAAATAATATTAATTATTCATTCTTTTCTACCTTAATTTTTTTGATACGTTTTCCATCCATAGAAGTGGCGGTTAAGGTAAAACCTTTAAGTTTAATTTGGTCGTTTTTTGCGGGAAAATTTCCTGACTGTTCTAAGAAAAAACCTGCCAAACTCTCAGCATCACCTTTATGTTGTTCAAAAAAAGTTTCTTCTTTTTCGTTTAGAGCCATAATTTTGTAAAAGTCCTTTAAAGGTATTTTACCGTCAAATTCATAAGTATTCGAATTTAAACGGTTAAAAATGTGTTCATCATGGTCATATTCATCTGTTATTTCACCTACTATTTCTTCAATAACATCTTCTAAAGTTATGATACCTGAGGTTCCGCCATATTCGTCAACAACTACTGCCAAATGTGTTTTTTTTTCTTGGAAATCTTTTAATAGATCATCGAGTTTCATATTTTCGGGTACAAAAAAAGGTTCTCTTATTAATTTATGCCAGGCAAATTCATCTTTATTTAAGTATGGCAATAAATCTTTCGCAAACAAAACACCTGTAATGTTATCCATATTGTCATGATAAACAGGAATGCGAGAATAACCTTTTTTACTGACTTCTTCCAAAACCTTTGAATAAGGTAAATTGTCTTCTAACGCGAAAACATCTATACGGGGACGCATAATTTGTCGTGCTTCGGTTTCACCAAAAGAAACAATTCCTTCCCAGAGATCTTTTTCTTCTTGAGTTGTATCGCTATCACCAGCCAGTTCCAGTACCTGTGACAGATCTCCCATACTCAAATGCTCGTGCTGTTTACGAAGCTTATGCTCAACCAGTTGAGTGGACTTGACTAAAAATATAGAAATAGGATAGAATATTTTTTTCAGAAAAAGAAGAGGTGTAGCCATAAACATAGCAAACTTTACCGGCTTACGATTGGCATATACTTTGGGTAAAATTTCGCCAAAAAGTAAAATAAGAAAGGTAACTAAGATAACTTCCAGGACAAATTTCCACCAGCCTTCCATGTCTTTTAGTAAAACGGCTGTCAAATAGGTAGATAAAATAACAATGCCTATATTAATGAAATTGTTAGCAACTAAAATAGTTGCTAATAATTCTTTTGGTTGTTGGAGTAGTTTTTGGATGATAAAGCCTTTATTTTCTTTTTCAAGCTCTTGCAGTTGACTGTTTGTCAATGAAAAAAAAGCTATTTCAGATCCTGATACCAAAGCCGAGAGAACTAATAAGATAATAATGGCAACTATGTAAGGTAATATTAGAATAAGTTGGGATAAGCTATCCGGGTCGTCCATTGGGTTTTAAAATTTAAAATGGTAAATCATCTTCCGGTTCAGTAGGCGATGTATTAGATATAGTTTGGCTATTTTCAGAAATTTCTGGACTGTTTTGAGGTGTGTTGCCAGATTGGGCACTTTCTTTTGGTTTGGGTGACAAAAATGTGAATTCGGTAACATGTATTTCGGTGGTATAACGTTCGCGACCATCTTCGGCTGTCCATTTACGAGTGCGCAATCGACCTTCCAGATATACTTTGTCTCCTTTTTTGGCATATTTTTCAAATATTTCGGCAAGCTTGTTTCTAACCACAATATTATGCCATTCAGTATTGACAACACGTTCACCGGTTGATTTATTCAAATAGCTGTCATTAGTTGCTAATGGGAACCGGCCTATAGAATTTCCTCCTTCAAAAAAATGCATTTTAACATTATCTCCTAAGTGTCCGATTAAAATAACTTTGTTAATTGTACCATTCATAATGTATTAATTTATTGCGCTTTAAATAAATAACAATCTTTAGTCAAAGGTATATCATAAAATATAATTATCCAAAAAATTTGCAATAACTATTGGCAAAGGATAATTTTTTAAAGTTGACTTGGAAACATTCTGTAAAGGTTTTTTTTGACTTTTTAATCGCCAAAAAGTAATATGCAAATGTTGATGCGTAAGTTTATGTAGTTTAGTTTCTTGTATTACAGGTTTTTTCAAAGGTGTGATGTTATATTTATCAAATAATTTTTCTAATTTTTTAGATGAAATATGATTATTTGACCCGGTTTCAATTAATGGCAATTGGAATAAATTTAGCCAAATATCTTTATTTTCACGTTTTTCTAAAATGATATGGTCTTGCCATTCTACTAAAAAATAGTGCAAATAGCGTTGTTTAATATTAACTTTAGACACCTTTACAGGTAGATTTTCGGTTTGTCCGGTTTGTAATGCAAGACAATCAGTAGCCAGTGGACAATTTTTACATTTAGGGCGCGCCGGCTTGCAATGTAATGCGCCGAACTCCATAATAGCCTGATTGTAAAGCCCGGGTTGTTGTTTATCAAGTTGTTTTTGCGCTATTTGCTTAAAGATTTTTTTTCCTTCTGTTGTATTGATGGCGGTATCAATACCAAATAATCGAGACAAAACTCTATAAACGTTACCATCGAGCACTGCTACCGGTTCGTTATAACAAAATGATGCAATAGCCGCAGCCGTATATTCACCAACTCCTTTGAGTTTTAAAAGTTCCTTATAAGTTTTGGGAAATGTACCTTTATAATGAGTTACAATATCTTTTGCCGTATAGTGTAAATTGCGTGCACGTGAATAATATCCTAAGCCTTGCCATAAGTTTAAAACTTCTTGCTCTTTAGCCTTTGCTAAAGCTTGCACATCAGGATAATGTGTTAAAAAATTTTGATAATAGGGAAGCCCTTGTTTAACTTGAGTTTGTTGCAAAATGATTTCAGATAACCAAATTTTATACGGATTCTTGGTCTTCCGCCATGGCAAATCACGTTTGTTTTGCAAGTACCATTCTATGAGTTTGTTATTGTTCATTAACCCAATATGTCTTTTAAGTAAAGGATTTTGTGATAGCCTTTTGATTTAAAGTATGCCGGAGCTTGTTGCCGGGTTGCCAAGATAAAATCACCTCCCCACGCGCCTAAACTTTTGATTTTGCCGGGATAATCGGAAAAAAATTCATGCTGTACCATTGGACGTTGCAATATTTGGCTTATAATCTGTTCATGTTTTATGATGAGGTTTTCAAATTCATCTAAATTTTGACAAGTCAATAGGGTTTCACTAATTTGCGTAATTAATCGTATTTGCTCAGGATGTGGCTTTTTTTGCTGATATTTTTTAATTTCATCGCGGCTGTTTTGTTTAATGTTACGATAAATTAGAAAAATTTCGGAAGCAAAATCCGGCTTAAAATCTACCGTTTGCCATACAGGATATTTATTTTTGTAAACCTGCCTATTCAATTGTTTTGTTTTACTTAGTTGATATAAAATGGGCTTATTTTCCATTGCTACTGCTACATCGTAACCACTACCGCCAAAACTGATGTTGAGCAAATCGAAAGCCGGTATTCCTGACCATTTTGAGAGAATTCCTATCAAACTCGATGATGATCCGAATCCCCAAAAACGATCAAAATTTAAATGAGTTTTAAAATATTTAGTTTGCTCGAAAAGTTCAGGTTTCTGTCGCTGAATAAATTGTAATAGCTTCTGAATTAAATGGGCTTGGAGATGATTTGACGAACTGGTTATTTGTTGTAAATCATTAGAAAAAGTAGCTTCAAACCATTTTCCTGATGTATCTATGCTTTCCCAATAATGTCCGCATTGTTGATGTTTATTTACTTGCAAATTTTGTCCAAAACCGTTTGTGGGAATTGCCAATGCTTTAGCACCATTTAATACGGCATATTCACCGCTAATCATTAACTTTCCCGGAGCATAATATTGCATCATCTTTCTTTAATGATAAAATTGTTTATGTTTTTAGTATAAAACGTGTACAAAAATACGATATTAATCTGATTTTATTTATAGGTTTTCCCTTTCCAAGTGTAGGTGCCTTTTAAGGCAAAAAATAAAATTCCGTAAAAATAAAACGGATAGATAATAAAACTACCTAAAAAATGTATGAGGCGAATTTTAGTTTTATAAAATTTATTAGTTTGATATATTAAAAAACTTTCAATAAGCAATTTGCCTATTATAAACCATAAATATTCCGGAAACATCAAATAACTATAAATGAGTCCGCTGTTGATTCCTAATATGACGAAACTTAATAATAATGCCATTTTTTGAGATTGGTCTTTACTTTTTCCGGCCCATCTTATTTTTTGTTGAAACAAATCATGCCAAGTTTTTTGGGATTTAGTTTGTATAAGAACCTCTTTTGATTTTAAAAAACCTATTTTTTTAGGATATTGTTCTTTAAACTTTTGTAATAAAAACACATCATCACCCGAGGCAATATGTTCATTACCATTATACCCTCGAACTTTATTAAATTTCTTTTTTTCAAAAACCAAATTAGCACCATTAGCCAAAAAAGGTTTTTTAACAAATGTGGTTGCCATGGTGAAAGCTTGTAAACTTAAAAACTCTATTTGTTGAAATTGCCCTAAAAAATCAGGGCGATCTATATATTTTACCGGACCCAGTATCATTTTATTACCGGTTTTATTTATGTAACAATTCATCTTTTGTAAGTATTCAGAAGGAATGATACAGTCGGCATCAATAGTAACTATATATTCATATTGAGCTTTATTAATTCCGGTTTTTAAGGCAGCTTTTTTCCCGTGACCTTGGTTGATAAGATAGTTTATGTTATTATTTTTTTTAACCAATTTTTCTGATTGGTCTGTTGAGTGATCATTTACAAAGATAACTTCATATTTATTGTTAGGATAGCTTAGTTTTTTTATAGACGATATTAATGCCGGCAGGTTTACTTCTTCATTTTTAAAAGGAATAATAATGGAAAAATTTTTTTCAGCTGAGCACTGTTTAATATCAAAAACCGGTTTTTGATGATTAATGATGATTATCGCTCCTAATATTAAGGTGTAAATTGTCAGTAAAATTATAAGCCATATCATAAAACCGGAGATTTTAAGGTATACTTTTGTTGCCATAACAAAACTAAACCTATTAAAAAAGGCAGTAAAAAATTACTAAGCCACATCAAAGCAACGATTTTAAAAACTAGAGTAGCTTTAAAATGTAAGATGGAAAAAATAATTGTTGCAACTTGACCTTTAACGGCCCAATCCATAAAAGCCAAAATAGGCAAAAAACTGGCTATTAGATAAACTAAAAACACACCCGTATATAAAACCGGCCATTTTTCTGACACTTCAAAATAAAAAAACAACCAAACAAATTGTGTTGAAAAAACGAGATATCTAAGTAATGCATAAATTAAACTAACCAATCCGGTTTTTAAATGTTTTTCTGACCATTTTACAGGGCGTACCATAAATAATATTATGACTAATATCAGCAATACTAAAATAATACCCAACCATTTGGTATTTTGATACGGCCATTTATAAAGTCCGGAGATATGTTTAAAAAGACCAATTTGATACCAATAATAAAGTGCGCCTATACCAAAAATCAAGCTTGTGAGCAATTGAGAAAAATTGCCTAAGAAAACTAATCCAACTGCTTTGGTATATTGATTTTTCTTAAAAAAAATCATTTTGGCACCATATTCACCTAAGCGGTTTGGTGTCAATAACGAAATACTAAAACTCACCAAACTCTGTTTGGTAGCTTTCAAAATGGATATAGATTGTAATTGTCCTGCTAAATATTGCCATTTTTTTATTTCCAAAAACCAATTTATAAGGCTAAATCCGATTAAGATAATAATAAGTTTTAAAGAAAATAATTGCCGGGGTGACATAAAGATTTTTAAAAAATCTTTATGTTCCCATATAAAATAAATAGCCCAAATCCCAATTATGAATTTGACGCTGTTTAAAATAAAATTATGATATCTTTGAAGAAGTTTATACATTTGATAAAATGCAAAATACATAAAAATATTGAAAACTGAACGCATTATTTTAGGAATAGATCCCGGCACTACTGTTATGGGTTTTGGTATGATTAAAGTAACCGGTAATCAGCTTCAACTCATCTTAATGGATGAATTGATTTTAAATAAATATGATAGTCATAGTTTGCGCTTAAAAAAGATTTTTGAAAGAACTTTACAACTTATTGATGAATTTCATCCGGATGAATTAGCTATTGAAGCACCATTTTTTGGTAAAAATGTACAGTCAATGCTTAAGTTAGGCCGTGCTCAAGGTGTGGCAATGGCTGCCGGTTTATACCGCGAAGTCCCCATAACCGAATATTTGCCTAAAAAAGTTAAAATGGCTGTTACAGGTAATGGTAATGCCAGTAAAGAACAAGTAGCTGCCATGCTTAAACGATTGCTAAACATTTCTATTTTACCTACAAAATTAGATGCAACTGATGGTTTGGCAGTTGCAGTTTGTCACCATTTTAATTATAAAAACACAATGGCAGGGACAAAAAAATCATATGGTAGTTGGAAAAGTTTTATTTCAAATAATCCGGATAAAATATCCTGAAAATTTCAAATAAGAAGTTACAATTAATCAAGGTATTCTAAATTTTATAATAAATTGCATCTGAAATTAAAATCCCATTTCTGATCAATCAATTTGCCGATTTTTAAAAAAATTGATTGTAAAGTGTAATATTTTGCTAACAAATTCGTATATTTAATAACTAATTAAACTAAACCAAACTTATGATTGCAACACCCATTATCCTGATTTTAATTTTTATATTAATTGCCTCCGGCTTGTTTATAGTTAAACAACAAACAGCTGTGGTGGTCGAACGTTTAGGCAAATTTCATTCGGTACGTTTTGCCGGTCTAAATTTCAAATTGCCCTTTCTAGATACCAAATCCAGACCTATTAATCTGCGTATTCAACAGTTAGACGTCATTGTCGAAACCAAAACTAAGGACGATGTTTTTGTGCATCTTAAAGTTTCTACCCAATTTCAAATTCCCAAAGATAGAGTCAAAGATGCCTATTACAAATTAGAAGATCCTGCTGCTCAAATTACTTCTTATATTTTTGATGTTGTACGAGCTGAAGTGCCAAAAATGCGATTAGATGATGTTTTTGAACGAAAAGATGATATAGCGATTGCTATAAAAGGTGAATTAAATGATGCTATGATGGAATACGGCTACAATATTATTAAAACATTGGTTACCGATATCGATCCGGATGCCCAGGTTAAAGCGGCAATGAACCGTATTAATGCAGCCGAACGAGAAAAAGTGGCAGCGCAATACGAAGGCGATGCGCAACGTATTTTGATTGTAGAGCGTGCCAAAGCCGAAGCCGAAAGTAAACGATTGCAAGGTAAAGGAATTGCTGACCAACGTCGTGAAATAGCTCGTGGCCTTGAAGAATCAGTTGATGTACTTAACCGTGCAGGAATTAACCCTCAAGAAGCTTCTGCACTAATAGTTATTACCCAACATTATGACACTTTACAAGCCATTGGACAAGATACCAAATCAAATCTTATCTTATTGCCAAATAATCCTAATGCTGCCAGTGAAATGCTTAATGATATGGTCGTATCCTTAGTAGCTGCAAACAAAATTTCTGAAGATAATAATACAAGCGGTGATAAATAGTATTTGTATTATTTAAATATGCCATCATACCACCTTGTAAATATTTTTTATTTAAATCTGTGTATCTTAATAAGAGGTGGGTATGATTGGTGTATTTTGGTAGTGCTTTAAGTTTCGGATAAGGCAAATATAACTGACTTATAAGCTCAATAATGTATAACCTATACCTATTTAATATTCAGAAAGTTATAAAAAAAATCTAAATAGTAATTATTATGATTGAGATTCATAATTTAAGTAAACAGTACAATGGACAAACAGTATTGCATATTCCTGAATTACACATCCCCAAAGGCCAAAGTTTTGGATTGGTAGGTAATAATGGTGCCGGTAAAACTACTTTTTTTAATTTACTACTGGATTTAATCAGACCCACAACAGGTCAAGTTATTAATAAAGGAATTGTCGTAAACCGACAAGAAAATTGGAAAAAATACACATCAGCTTTTATTGATGAAAGTTTTTTGATAGGCTATTTAACACCGGAAGAATATTTTGAATTTATTGGTGAATTACGTGGTTGGGACAAGACGAAAATTAATATTTTTCTAGAAAATTATAAAGAATTTTTTAATGGCGAAATTTTAAATCAGCAAAAATATTTACGTGATTTTTCAAAAGGAAATCAAAAAAAGGTTGGCTTAATAGCTGCCTTCATTGGTGATCCGGAAGTAATTATACTCGATGAGCCATTTGCTAATTTAGACCCTACTACACAGATTAGATTGACTAAAATACTTAAAAATTTAGGCCAAAATAAAAACAAAACTTTGCTGATTTCCAGTCATGATTTAGGTCATGTGACCGAAGTCGCCGATCGTATTGTTGTTTTAGATAATGGTAAAGTGGTAAAAGATATACCAACTACACCTGAAACTTTACAAGAATTAGAAACTTTTTTTACGGTGCAGTGATAAAAGCTGATAAGAGTTAGTTACATTTGCTTTAAATCAAATACTATGAAAGCCAATATTATTCAAAATTATTTTGACTTAACACCCCGCCAAATAGAACAATTTAATCAATTAGATACAATCTACAAAGATTGGAATAGTAAAATTAATGTTATTTCTCGTAAAAATATAGATGCTTTATATATCAATCATGTTTTACACTCATTAGGAATTGCGAAAATTATTGAATTCTTACCCGGTGCCGATATATTAGATGTAGGTACAGGAGGCGGTTTTCCAGGTATTCCATTGGCTATTTTATTTCCGGAAACCAAGTTTCATTTGGTCGATAGCATTGGAAAAAAATTAAAGGTTGTAGAAGCTGTTGCAAATGATTTGGGAATGGCAAACGTCCGTACAACTCATGACCGTGTTGAAAATATTTCCGGAAAATATGATTTTATTGTTAGTCGCGCTGTTACTAAAATGCCTGATTTTGTAAAATGGGTTAAAGGCAAAATAAAAAAAGAGCAGCAGCATAATCTAAAAAATGGCATTTTTTACCTAAAAGGCGGTGATTTATCTATAGAATTAGCTCCCTATAAAAATGTCAAAGTTTATGATTTGAAAAACTATTTTAAAGAAGCATTTTTTGAGACTAAAAAGCTTGTCTATTTACCCTTAAAATATCAGAAATAATTTTTCTCTAAATTTCAAAATCTTCATCAGACACTTCCATATCTATACCTCCTACTACATAGGAAGTTATTTCGGTTTCTTGAGGCAAAACTTCAACAGCATCATTGCGTAGCCAGTGGTTCATCCAACTTAGCGGATTTTTAGTCTCTTCATAAATAGGTTTTAACCCAATAGCTTTAAGACGATTATTAGTTAGCCATTTCATATATTGTATGAGTAATTTATCATTTAAGCCAATTATAGAACCATCTTTAAAAAGATATTGAGCCCAACGCATTTCTTGTTCTGCAGCATCTTCATAAAGTTTATAAACTTCATCATCCAAATCGCGAATAATGTCTGCAAATCCTTCGTCTTTATGAGTCCGTAGGTCTCTTATAATGCGTTGAGTCATTTTTAAATGTTCATTTTCATCACGGGCTATAAATTTAATTATTTTGGCATTGCCTTCCATTTTTTTATTTTCAGCAAATCCAAATGCACATGCAAAAGAAACATAAAAACGCACGCCTTCTAAAATATTGACAGATACTAAGGCTAAATATAAATCCTTTTTTAGTTGGGCTAAACTTATGGGATTATCACTTTTCATTCCCATTTCTTGGGCTTGATATTTAATAATATTTTGATAAAAATTATTGTAGTATCTGGTGACTGATCCCGCACGTTCTTCAATCATTTTGTTATCCATTATTTCATCAAAAATCTTAGTTGGATCGGCATAAACATTTTTGATAATATAAGAATATGACATGGAGTGAATAGTCTCAAAAAAATCCCAAATGATAATAGCCTCTTCTACCTCAGGCAATGTAACGGCTTGACCAAATGTTAAAAATGGTGAACGACCTTGAACGCTATCTAATAAAATTTGATATTTCAAATTTTCAGTAAAAATAAATTTCTCATGAGATGATAATTCTGCAAAGTCATTCACATCTTTGATTAGTGAAACCTCTTCAGGACGCCAGAAAAAACTTAACATTTTTTGAGATAACTCTTCGTAAAAAGGATATTTCTGTATATCATATCGTTGCAAATTACGGCCTTTTCCAAAAAACATTTTTTGCTCTGTAAAGTCTATTTTACAGTTATCATATATTGATGGAATAAATTTATCCGAATGGCAATTGTCATCTTTCATAATTAAAAAATTTAAATGGGCTTAAAATTAAAGAAACTTTGGTAAAAATTTAAAATTTACCAAAGTTTCTTTTCAAAAGTTTATTAACAATAAATTTGATATAAATTTATTTTCCCGGACATTCTTTAATAATATCTGCTTTTATATTCTTATCGCCATAATTTTTATCAAAAGCTTTTGCAAACGCATTGGCTAGTTTTTGGGCCATTTGATCATAAGCTTCATGATTTTTCCATGTTTGGCGGGGTAGTAATATATCATTAGGTACACCCGGAACTTTTTTAGGAATATTTAAATGAAATAACTCATCATATACGTATTCAACATCTTTAAGTTTGCCTTCTAAAGCTGCATCTACCATTTTGCGAGTATAAGCTAGCTTCATTCTTTTACCTTCACCATAAGGGCCACCGGTCCAACCGGTGTTTATTAAATAAACCGCTGTTTGGTGCAATTGCATTTTTTCACCTAGCATGTCGGCATAAATCGATGGATTTAATGGCATAAAAGGTTGTCCGAAAAATCTGGAAAAAGTAGCTTGTGGTTCAGTTACACCAGTTTCAGTTCCTGCTAATTTAGAAGTATAACCCATTAAAAACCATAACATGGCTTGACTTGGATTAAGTTTTGAAATAGGAGGTAAAACACCATAGGCATCTGCCGTTAAAAATAGTATGGTACTGGGATGACCTGATTTTGACGATTTTTTAATGTTTTTCAAAAACTTTAATGGATAGGAAGCTCTTGAATTTGGCGTAAGGCGTGTATCAAAAAAGTCAAAATGACCATTCGGATAAACCATAGCATTTTCAACAATAGCGCCATGCTTAGTATATTTATCTTTATGCATAACAGCATCATAAATATCAGGCTCACTTTCAGCGCTGATATCAATCATTTTGGCATAACAACCATTTTCAAAATTAGCAATTCCGCGATGGCTCCAACCATGTTCATCATCGCCCAATAATTGTCTTTTCGGGTCGGCAGATAAAGTGGTTTTCCCTGTTCCTGATAAACCTAATAATAAGGCTGATTTGCCATCTAAACCTTCATTTGCCGAACAATGTAGCGGTAAAACTTCATCAAAAGGCAAGAGGTAATTCATAGTAGTAAACAGCATTTTTTTCATGCTGCCCATATAAGACGATCCTATGACGATCCCAATACGATTATCAAAATCGGTAGCAACTACCATATTGCTGGTTTGTCCATTGGGAAGTTTTCGTAAAAGGCCTTCATATTTTTTTGCTTGTAATTTATGATAAGGCAAATGCAATAATAAGAAAGGTTTTTCATGGTAAATACTCCGGTTAATATCTTCCGGAACAGGACGAAACATATTATGAGTAAATAAGGCGGCTAATGCGTGTGTGCTTAAACTTGTAACAGGCAATGCATATTCAACATCAGCACCAATAACACGGTCTGTTCGGAATATTTTCTTTTCATGTTCAAGCATTTCTAACGCATCTATTACTAACATATCAAAAGTTTCCGGTGTAATAGGAATATTATTGGGTGATGTCCAATCGATATGTTGTTCGGTTTTTGGATGCTTTACAATAACAGTATCTTTCGGACTACGTCCGGTAGAATCTGTTGGTGTCCAGGTAGCTAGTGCACCACTTTCCGATATTATGGCTTCACGGTTTTTTACCGCTTTTTTAATCATTTTGGAACGTTTGGGGTTCCGCACAATTTTTTTTAAATTAGTATCAATGAACTGCTGAATTTTTTTACGATTACTCATGAAATTGTTTTTTTTTTGATGTAGTAAAAATAAAATAAAATTTCATTAAGCAATTTTCAAAAGCTAACATTTATCATAAAAAAGCAATTTTTAAATTTTTTGGCTTAAATTATTA
>WGBX01000140.1 GCA_015494075.1 Flavobacteriaceae bacterium | reverse complement strand
AGTTTATACCGGTTTATTTCAATTGAAATAATTTTTTAACAGCTTCTACTTGATCTAATTTTTCCCATGTAAAAAGATCAACCTCAATATTTTCAGTTATTATTTTTCCTTCGGTATAATCATAACGTTCAAAATGTTTGGTGACGGTTTGCGGTTTTCGACCAAAATGACCGTAGGCAGCAGTTTCACTATAAATAGGATAGCGAAGTTTTAAAGTTTTTTCGATGCCAGCAGGTGTCAAATCAAATAATTGTGGAATCTTATCGGCAATTTCTTGATCAGTTATGTTGTTTTTGGCCGTTTGGTAAGTATTCACAAAAATATTTACCGGTTTGGCTACGCCAATGGCGTATGAAACTTGTAATAATAATTCGTCAGCAATGCCTGCTGCTACCAAATTTTTAGCAATATAACGAGCCATATAAGCGCCACTACGGTCTACTTTACTGGGGTCTTTGCCCGAAAATGCGCCACCACCATGTGCACCTTTACCGCCATAAGTATCTACAATTATTTTCCGGCCTGTTAAGCCTGTATCTCCATGCGGACCACCGATAACAAATTTGCCTGTAGGATTGACCAATAATTTATAATCATAAAAAAATGAATTCCACTCGGGATTTTCACATAATAATTTTGGGATAAGAATATTTTGAACATCTGCTTTTATTTTCGCTAGCATTTTCTTATCATCTGCATCAAAAGGGTCGTGTTGTGTAGAGACTACAATTGTATCAATTTTAACCGGTTTGTTTTGGTCATCATATTTGATAGTTACTTGCGATTTGGCATCGGGTCTTAAGTAAGTCATTTCAAGACCTTCTTTCCTGATTTCTGCTAATTTTTGTACTAATTTGTGAGCAATATCTAATGTTAAAGGCATAAAATTTTTGCTTTCATTAGTGGCATAACCAAACATCATTCCTTGATCACCGGCACCTTGGGCTTCTTTAGTTTCTCTCACAACACCTTGATTGATATCCTCGCTTTGGTCATGAATAGCTGATAATACGCCCAAAGATTTAAAACTGAAATAATAGTCGTCTTTATTATACCCTATTTTTTTTATAGTTTCACGGGTTATTTTTTGAACATCGACATAAGTTTTACTTTTGACTTCGCCGGCTACAATAACTTGTCCGGTTGTAACCAAGCTTTCAACGGCTACTTTTGATTCGGCATCAAAAGCTAAAAAATGGTCTAACAAGTGATCAGATATTTGATCAGCTACTTTATCTGGGTGTCCTTCTGAGACAGATTCTGAGGTAAATAAATAAGACATAATTGTATTTTTTTTAATTAAAATGAGACCTTTATGGTCTTAAATTTATTCAAAAGCTAGAAGGATTGGTCTAAATGAAACACATTTTAGCATTTTTTTAAAAGGTTGCAAGCGGCCAAATCCGTCCTTTTGAAGTAAATTTGCTGCAAATATACAGTTATTTTGTTTTCTGCAAAAGTTTTTTGGAATAATTCTAAATACTTAAAAAATGTTTAACTTTAACTTGTAATTTAAACTTATAGTATATGAAAAAAAAAGCTTTTTTCGGTTTAATAATATTTGGATTATTTCATGTTTTATCAGCTCAATGCCCGGAAAACTTATCTTCGTATAAATTTAAGTATAATGGCCATAATTATATCTTAATAAAAGAAGCATTATCTTGGGTAGATGCTGCTAAATGTGCCGTATCAAAAGGAGGCTATTTGGCACAAATAAATAATAAAGCCGAACAAAATTATTTATTTAAGCAGCTAAAAAATGAGGCTCAAATTAATTTGCAATCGACAATAGCTTATGATGGTGGCGGGGCCAGCTATGTATGGATTGGCGGAACTGATTTGCAACATGAAGGTATTTGGATTTGGGATGGCGACCATGATAATCATGGCCGGCAATTTTGGCAGGGTGGTATAAATGGTCATCCAATAGATCATAGTTATGTCAATTGGGGACATGAACCTGATAATTTTGGAGGACATCAAAATGCATTAGGTTTTGCTTTGACAGAATGGCCATTGGGTCAGGGAAATTTAGGTCAGCCCGGAGAGTGGAATGATTTGAATGAAAAAGACCGGTTATTTTTTTTAATTGAAATAAATCATTGATAGGTTTTAGGTATTAACTTACCTATATGCACTAAATAACCATTATAGGCCAAAGCTTTTAATTCATCTTCGCCGGGATAAACTTTTACCGGCGCGATAAATTTAACGTTTTCTATTATAGAGTTTGTTATAAAATTGGCATGTGCCAATCCGCCGGTCAATAAAATAGCTTGGATGTTTCCTTTCAAGACAGTAGCCATTTCGCCAATACTTTTGGCTACTTGATAAGATAAAGCTGTCAATATTTCTTTTTTTTCAGGTGTAAGTGTTTGGAGAATTTGTTGCACATTATTAGTTCCTAAGTAAGAAACTAATCCACCTTTTCCAACAATCATTTGATATAAATCTTGATAAGTATATTGTCCTGAAAAAGCTTTTTTTAGCAAATCGCCAACAGGCAAACTACCACTGCGTTCCGGAGAAAACGGTCCTTCACCATCTAATGCCTGATTGACATCAATGACACGGCCATGTTGATGTGCCCCTACTGAGATACCACCTCCTAAATGGGCAACAATTAAGTTTATTTTGTCATAATTTTGACCGGTTTCTTCAGCATATTTTCTGGCGGTGGCTTTATGATTTAATGCATGGAAAATTGATTTTCGTTCAAAAAGTCGATGTCCTGCATAACGTGCTAAATTTTGCATTTCATCTACCACAACAGGATCTGCAATATATACCGGTTTTTGGTTTTGACTTAAGTGGTAGCCAATTACAGCCGACAAATTACTGGCGTGTTGTTTTTCAGCATTTTTAAGGTCTGCTAACATTTTTTTATTTACTTGATATACGCCGGATTCCACCGGTTTTATAAGTCCGCCTCGACACATAAACATATCGATATCAGTGGTTTTTAAATTTTTTTGTTTAATAAATTTTTCAATTAAGTTTTTTCTATATTCAACTTGTTGATCAAAGTTTTTATAATGTGACAAGTCATCGGTAGAATGCTCAAATTTATGTTGCCAATTTTCTTCTTGCCCTGTATATTGTGCAATTTTTGTAGTTGTAGATCCGGTATTTATAACTAATATTTTTGGTGCTTTTTGTTTCATTTATGCTTTGTTTACTGAGGCAGCGGCTAATAAGATGCTATTTAATTTAGTTTCTTCAGAATCAGCTCGTGAAGTCAAAACAATTGGGAACTCTGCTCCTAAAACAATTCCGGCAACTTTGGCATCGGCAAAAGCAACTAGTGATTTATATAAAATATTTCCTGATTCTACGTTTGGAACTAATAAAATGTCAGCATTTCCGGCTACATCTCCGCCTAGTTTTTTTTGTTTCTTGCTTTCAAAACTAATGGCATTATCAAACGCTAACGGCCCGTCAATTAAACAATGTTTAATTTGTCCGCGTCTTTGCATTATAGATAATAAAGCTGCATCTAAGGTAGAAGGCATTTTTTCATTGACCATTTCTATGGCTGATAAGGCTGCAATTTTTGGTTCTAAAATTCCTATTTTTCGAATAAAATTTACAGCATTTTCTACAATATGAACTTTGTGTTCAAGACTGGGTAATATATTTAAAGCAACATCAGTAATCGACAATAATTTATGGTAATGAGGAATTTCGAACAAAGCAAAATGCGATAAAAAAGATTTTTTGCGCATGCCGTATTCCTTATTTAAAACACCTTTGAGTAGTGTTGCTGTGGTAACATTTCCTTTCATTAAAATATCAGCTTGTCCATTTATGACTAAAGAAACTGCTTTTTTTACAATTTCTTTGTCATCAGAGATATTATAGATTTCAAATTGCTCAAAATCATTACAATAGTTCATTAGGCGCTGTATTTCTTGTTTGCGACCAACTAAAACCGGTTTTATAACTCCCATTTTATAAGCTGCTATTACGGCATCAATGGAATGTTCATCACCTGCCGCCGCTAATACTAGTTTTTTGGGTTTATTTTTTAAAGCTAAAATTTTTAAATCGGATATTTTATTAAGTTCGTGTAACATTTTAAGCAAATTTTTGTTCAAAAATACATTTTATTGATT
>WGBX01000139.1 GCA_015494075.1 Flavobacteriaceae bacterium | reverse complement strand
ATCTTGCTTATATTTATGAGCTTTATAGGTGTAAGTATGGCACAAACAGAACCTAAAACCGAAAGTCCTTGGCATAATTCAGGTGATTTTAGTTTAATGTTCAACCAAGCTTCGTTTAGTAATTGGATTAAAGGGGGAGAGAACTCATTAGCTTTAAATGCTTTAATCAATTATAATTTCAATTATAAAAAAGGCAAAAGTGTTTGGGACACCAAATTGATGGCAGCTTACGGATTGAGCCAAATTAGTGATTTGACAAAAAAAACAGATGACCGGTTTGAAATTAGCTCAACATATGGTTATCAAGCCTCAAAAGAATGGTATTATTCATTCTTCGGCAACTTCAAAACGCAGTTTACCGATGGTTTTGATTATAGTGTTACGCCTAAAGTGTTAACTTCTCGACTTTTTGCGCCTGCTTATTTAAATTTTGGTCCCGGTATGTTATGGAAAAAATCCGATAATTTAAAAATTAATTTTGCGCCTGTAACATCTAAGTTAACCATTGTGACCGATAATGCCTTATCAGATTTAGGCGCTTTTGGAGTCGATCCCGGTAAAAATATTTTATATGAAATGGGTATGGCAATTAATGCCTATGCCAAATTTGATATTATGAAAAATATATCAATGGAAAATATTTTAGGATTGTATAGTAATTATTTAGACCAACCTCAAAATGTTGATGTAGACTATCAAATGAATATATTAATGACCGTAAATAAATATGTGTCTGCCAATTTTAGTTTGAATTTATTATATGATGATAATGCCTATAAGGATATACAAGTAAAAGAAGTTTTTGGTTTAGGATTTAATGCTAAATTTTAAAAAAATCATCTGATATACAAAAAAGGCGTCTCAATATTGAGATGCCTTTTTTGTAAACAAAGTATAGATTTCTTTATATATCTTTAACCCAAGAACGTCGTCGTTTATGTTGGATATGATCATAATTTTTCCAGTTAGAAATAACATTATGATTATCTTCAAAAACACCTGTTGTTTCAATATCTTTTATGTTATTAGCCAACATGGTTTTATGTAGCGCATCAAACAGCATAACAGCGACACCTTTTGAGTCATATTCCGGTATCACGCCGGTAAGTAAAGTGTTAATACAAGTTGGGTTTTTCATTGATTTCATAATGTGATACCAACCAAAGGGCAAAAGTTTACCGTTGGCCTTTTTCATGCCTTCTGATAATGATGGTATGGTAATCAAAAACCCTACAATTTTATCTTTGTCTTTTACAAAAAAAGTATATTTAGGATTTAAAACATTGAAATATTTCTTTTTGTAATAAGCTTTTAGGTTTTCGTCCAGTTTTATAACATAAGGTAAATGCGCAAAGGCTTCATTTAAAATGTTTAAAGCCACATCAGCATAGGAAGTCAACTCTTTTTTGTTTTTTGGCGAGAAAACTTCAAATCCAAATCGACGTTTGAGTAATTTTGCACCTCTTTCACCTTTTTTTACAGGTTCTTCTGTCAATTTTAAATGAAATTCTATCCAATCATTTTCTTTTACAAATCCGTATTTTTTCATTAAAGTTTTATAATAGGGCAAATGATAAACAGAAGCAATCGAAGGCAGTTCTTCAAACCCTTCAACTAACATACCTTGTGTGTCTAAATTAGTAAAGCCTAAAGGACCATGTACTTTTTTCATACCTCTTTCTTTAAGCCATTTAGTAGCAGTATCCATTAAAAGCGTAAAAGCTTTTTGATCATTGAACATTTCCAAACCTGCAATTCTGCCGTATTTTTGGTTGCTTTTTTCATTGTATTTTTTATTTACTGCAGCAGCAATGCGCCCCACAGGTCTGCCTTTCCAATATACTACCCATTTTTGTATTTCTACAAACTTCAAAGCCGGATGAGCTGTCCAAAGTCTTTTTTCATCCGATTTAATAGGTGGTATCCAATATTTGCTGTCTTTATATAGTATATAGGGAAAATTGATAAAATCTTTCAAAATTTTTCCTTCATCAGCTGACTTAATTTCATATTTTTCTGACATATATCCTTCAATTAATTTGCAAGTGTAAAAGTATGAAAATATTTTATTATCAATACTGACATTTTTTTGTTAGTTTTACTTAAATTGTATTTTAAAAAAATGTTTAGATGAAGAAAATTTTGTATCTATTATTACTTGGTTTTTTTGGACCAATACAGGCACAATTTGTCGAGAAGCCTTTTACAACTTTGATAAATAGAGAAAAAGCAGCAGCATTAAAAAAACTGCTAAAACAACCATTGATTGATACTGGAAATTATGATGTAAAATTTCACCGTTTGTCTCTTTATCCTTCTTTAACCAGCCGCAATTTAAAAGGAGAAGTTGTTACATATTTTGAACCGGTTCAAGATTTGACAAGTCTCAGCTTTGATTTTAATGATCAAATGCTAGTTGATTCTGTTGTTTGGCATGATCAGAATTTAAATTTTACCTTAGCAAATAATCAATTAACAATAGATTTTCCTCAAACTTTACTTTCACAGGTTTTAGACTCGGTCAAAATTGTTTATAATGGCGATGTCCCTAATACAGGTATGGATTCATATACTGTATCAAGTCATAATAACATTCCGGTCGTGTGGACTTTATCTGAACCCTATGGTGCCAAAGATTGGTGGCCGTGTAAGCAAGAGTTAACAGACAAAGCTGATTCAATAGAGGTGAAAATCATCTATCCAAAAGCTTATGATAATAATGATATGATAGCTGTATCAAATGGTTTAATATCAGATGATCAGATAATTACAGATGATAATACCGGTACGCAATTGCGAGTGACTACTTGGAAACACCGTTATCCAATAACAGCATATTTAGTAGCCTTTGCGGTTACCAATTACAGCAAATTTACTAATGAAGCCGGTATTTTTAAATCTTTTCCGATAGATAATTATGTTTTTCCGGAAAATTTAAGTCAAGCTCAAACAGATGCTGAAAATTTTGTGCCCTTGATGAATTATTTTGAAACGACTTTTGGGCATTATCCGTTTTATGATGAAAAATATGGACAAATACAATTTTTGTGGGGTGGCGGTATGGAACATCAAACAGCCACCTTTCTTATAAATTTTTCAAGATCATTAGTCGCACACGAACTGGCACACCAATGGTTTGGCGATGCCGTAACTTGCGGTTCTTGGCATGATATATGGCTCAATGAAGGGTTTGCTACTTATAGTGAAGCGCTAACCCGTGAGCATTTAGATGGAACCGAAGCTTTTGATAGTTGGAAACAAAGTGCTAGCAATTATATTATTTCAGAACCCGATGGATCGGTATATGTACAAGATACAACTGACATTAACCGTATTTTTAGTAGCCGTTTGTCTTACTATAAAGGTGCAATGGTGTTAAATATGCTTCGTTTAAAATTGGGCGATACAGCTTTTTTTAATACTTTAAAAACCTATGTTATAGATAAGAATTTTTCATTTGTAAAAACGCCGGATTTTAGAGCAGAAACGGAACGGCTTACAGGTCAAAATTTAGAAGAATTTTTTAACGATTGGATTTATGGACAAGGCTATCCTACTTATGAAATTGAAGTTAGTCGTACGGCAGCTTCACAATATGAGTTAACTGTTCATCAGACAACTTCGCATTCGTCAGTAAGCTTCTTCGAGATGCCACTGCCTTTTAAGTTTATAGATGACAACGGTAATAGCTTCGAAATAATTTTAAATAATACTCAAAATGACCAACAATTTACAGTTGACATAGGTTTTGAAGCCACTGAGGTTATGTTTGATGTTCATAATGATATTATTAAGGGCGCTACAACCTTAAATACAGCTTTAAATTTAGGTAAAGATAAATTAGGAATAGTACAGATATTTCCCAACCCGGTAGAGAAAACCTTTATAATAAAGAAGCCAGATGACATAACAATTAGCAAACTTGAAGTTTATAACTCAAGTGGCCAATTAATACTGACTTATTTGGAGACATTAGACCGGTATGATATATCTATGTTGTCACAAGGAATCTATTGGCTAAAAGTAGAGACAAATAAAGGTCGCCAAGTTACAAAAATGATAAAAAAATAGCTAGTTTAAGATTATGGCATACCAGAGTATTGAAGAAGTCAAACGTCAAATGGAGCGTTTTTGTGCCTATCAGGAAAGATCACATTTTCAAGTAGAACAAAAATTATATACATTAGGAATGATTCCGGATGCTATTGATCATATTATGGTACATTTGTTAGATGAAGGATTTTTAAATGAAGAACGTTTTGCCAGAAGTTATGTTAGAGGCAAATTTTATCACAAAGCGTGGGGCAAGCAAAAAATTATTCAAGGTTTAAAACAACATCAGGTACATGATAATTTGATTGAAAAGGCTTTAAATGAAATTAAAGAAGAGGATTATAAACAAAGCATAAAACGACTAATTAAAAAAAAATCAAAAACAATTTCTCAACCGAAGACCTATATAGGCAAGCAAAAAATAGCCCGTTATTTACTTCAAAAAGGCTATAAATATGCTGAGTTTTCACCTTTTTTATTTAAAACTTGAAACAATTTAAAAAAGCTGTCCAAATAGGACAGCTTTTTTAAATAAAATACGGTTTAATTTATTTTACCTCATAAGTTTGACCTGAAAATAGCAAGTCTTCAAAGCTTTTAACAGGATTTACT
>WGBX01000138.1 GCA_015494075.1 Flavobacteriaceae bacterium | reverse complement strand
CGTCAACTGTATTGCCATTTTCAGATCCTTGCACATAGATAATATCTTTATAAGGAACACATGATTGTAAAAAAAGCAACAATACCGGCAAAATAAGGTGATTTATTTTCATAATTTTAACAGCTTAAAAATTTAAAAGCATTTTGTACAAATGTACATCATTTTTTCGGCTTCAAAAATACCAAAAAATTAAAAAAAATGGTGCTATTTAAAACTTAAATAAACTAAAAACTTAAAAAAGCATTAATCGTAATAAAATTGTAGTTAATTTTTCATAATTCTAAATCAGGATATAGAAAATCATTATAAGGAAACCGTTTGATATGTATTTTTCGAACTTCTGTATATAATATATTTTTCAATTCTTCAATATTATTTTTTTTAACAGCCGAAATAAATACAGTTGGAGACTGTTTTTTAGCCAGCCAGGTTTTGTTCAAATTATCTAAACGGTTTTGTTCAGTATCAGGCAACAAATCAACTTTGTTAAAAACAATAACAGATGGTTTATCTGCTGCTTTAATTTCTGCTAAAATTTGTTGAACGGTTTGCATATGTTCTTCAAAATTAGGGTGCGATATATCAACCACATGTATCAATAAATCTGCTTCAGTAACTTCGTTCAAAGTCGATTTAAAAGATTCTATTAATTGCGTTGGAAGTTTTCTTATAAATCCAACTGTATCCGTCAGTAAAAAAGGAATGTTATGTACTACAATTTTACGAACGGTTGTATCCAAAGTCGCAAAGAGCTTATTTTCAGCAAACACATCCGACTTACTTAAAACATTCATTAAAGTACTTTTTCCGACATTCGTATAGCCTACCAAGGCGGCCCGCACCATTTTTCCCCGATTACTTCGTTGGGTGGCCATTTGTTTATCTATGGCTATTAATTTCTTTTTTAAAAGTGCAATTTTATCTCTAATAATTCGCCGGTCTGTTTCAATTTCAGTTTCTCCCGGACCACGCATTCCAATACCACCGCGCTGGCGCTCTAAGTGCGTCCACATACCGGTAAGTCGTGGCAATAAGTATTGATATTGCGCCAATTCTACTTGTGTACGAGCATAAGAAGTTTGTGCACGCTGGGCAAAAATATCTAAAATTAATCGCGTGCGGTCCATAATTTTTATTTGTAAAATTTTTTCTAAGTTTTTTTGTTGTGCCGGCGACAATTCATCATCAAAAATAACAATATCGACCTTGTTTTCAATTATATATTGTCGTATTTCCTCCAACTTACCGCTTCCTAAGAATGTTTTTGGATTGGGTTTGTCTAATTTTTGAACAAATTGTTTGACCACCTGACCTCCTGCTGTTTCTGCCAAAAAAGCTAATTCTTTTAAATACTCGTCTACTTTTTCAAGTGGTTGTTGTTGATTTATAATACCAATTAAAATTATTTTTTCGTAAATATTTTCTTTTTTTTCAATCATTCTATATCTTTTACTGAAAATATGGATGTTTTATAAGCTTATCACAATAATATTTTTTATTTTTGGTTTTAATACCAACTAACAAAGTTATGAAAAGAAATTATTACTTTATCAGCTTTTTTTTAATATTTAATCTTTATTCCACTTCATTTTTAGCTCAACATATTGACGCCGGTCCTGATCAAACTTTATGCATGAATGAAAACCAAGTTCATTTAAATGCTTTATCCGGATACGCAACAACTAGTCGTTATGTAGTCAATGCAATTCCCTTTACATGGGATAATGATTTTTCAACTGCAAATGATGTTATGATTACAAAAAACGGTAATACAGAATTATTCAGAGAAGACGATACATATAGTGATGCAATTGCCTTACCTTTCGATTTTTATTTTTTTGGCAAAAAATATGATCATATAATAGTGGGAGCCAATGGTGATTTGGTTTTTCAGCCCACTTTAGCTCAAATACGAGATGAATGGTATTTAACACAAGATCTTCAAATTCCCGATCATAAACTCCCCTATTGGAATGACGCAGATCAAATTTCATATGCTTCTATTATGGGCGTTTACCAAGATTTAGATATTAGTGTTCCTAATTCGGATTTGGCTTTAAAATATAAAACCACCGGAACCGCACCAAATAGGCAGTTTAAAATAATCTACCAAAACGTAGCACAATATGATTGTACAAATCAGCTAAGCAGCCAAATGATTGTTTTAAATGAAGCAGATTATAGTATTGAGATTCATGTTAAAAACAAACCTGTTTGCGCTACTTGGAACGGCGGTTTAGCCACCTTAGGAATTCAAAATGATGCTTTATTACCTGACACCTGCGGTAATTTTCCAGGCGATAACACCAGCACCGGACTCCCCAATCGTAACACCGGCGTATGGGAAGTTTTGGAAACACAACCAGAGGCCTATAAATTTACCCCCGACGGACTCGTGAGCCTGGCTTGGTATGATGAAAACCATCAGCTTTTAGGACAAACCGGTAATATTGATGCCGTTGTGAATGATATAGCTACTTTTACTTTAGAAGGTAGTTTTATAGACTGCCATGGCAACTTAATACAAGAATCTGACCAAGTAACAGTTACAAAATTACCCGCATTACAATTAGATTTGCCGGCGCAAGCCTATATTTGTGAAAATGAAGCCATTTATTTAGATGCCCAAATAAAAAACACAAATGATTATAATCAAATTACTTACACATGGCTCAATGATCAAGGCCAAACTATCAGTTCTGATTCCAAGGTTGTCGTAAATATGCCAGGTACTTATAAAGTAATTATAACTACTGATAATTGTCAAAACGAATTTGAAGTTTTGGTTGAAACTTATCCATCGCCTTGTAAGGTGCCACAAGGCATTTCTCCAAATGGTGATGGTAAAAACGATAAGTGGGTTTTGGATTATTTAGCAGATCAAATCGGTATTGACAAAGTCGAAATTTTTGATCGCCGCGGGGTTAAAGTTTACGAAAAAAATAATTATATCGACCAATTTGTAGGAAAAAACGATAATGGAACCGATTTGCCCACGGCAGGTTACTTTTACGTTATTCATTTAAAGGACAATAGAACCCTTACGGGTTGGTTAATAATAGCAAGATAAAAATAGATATTATGAAAAAAACAATTTTAATTTTAGCTGCTTTACTGTTTCTGTCAATAGGTAACAGTTATGCACAGCAAGTGCCACATTATACACAATATATGTATAATATGAATATCTTGAACCCGGCATATGCCGGTTCAAAAGGACCTGATATTATTTCATTCGGCACATTATACAGATCTCAATGGGATGATGCGCCGGGTGCACCTAAAACACTTACGGCAGACATTCATGCGGCAATTGATCCATCTAATGGCATTGGCCTATCCTTTGTAAATGATGTATATACTGCTATTGAACAAAATGTTATTACAGCAGACTATTCTCATACATTAAGTTTAGGAAAAGCCAATTTAGCTTTGGGCCTTAAAGCCGGGATACACACATATGATATCAACAATGATTTTTATGTACGCAACCCCAATGATCCTGTATTTGCAAACGGCATTAAAGACACACAATTAAATTTAGGTGCCGGGCTTTTTTATTATACTGACAAATATTATCTTTCTGTATCAATCCCTAATTTTTTAAATAATGAAGGTAGTGACGACGGCTACAATGCCTTAGACGAAACGCATTTGTTTATAGCGGGAGGTTATGTTTTTGATCTCAGCAAAGATTTTAAATTAAAGCCTCATTTTTTACTATTTAATATCATTGATCAACCCGTGCAAGCAGACATAAACCTAAATATGCTTTATCTGGATACTTTCGAATTAGGCGTTTCCTATCGAACCAATGATGCCATCAGCGGTATGGCCAATGTGCGTTTGTTAGAAACACTCCGTGTTGGTTTTGCTTACGATGTACATATATCTGATATATCAGATTATAGTCCTGTATCTTATGAATTTTTCTTAAATTATGATTGGAGACTAAGCAAAAAAGTTATGTTATCACCGCGCTATTTTTAAAAAATTACTACTATGAAAAAATTATTTATTATCATATTTTTAACCGGTTTACAAATCTCCGGACTGTCAGCTCAAAGTTCTTTGGTAAAACAAGCGGACAGGTATTATCAGCAAATGGCTTATGTAAAAGCAGCCGAAACTTATGAAAAAGCACTTAATAAAGGTGAAACCGATTTGCATATTTATAAAAATTTGGCAGATACTTATTATAAAATCTTTGATCCTCAAAAAGCAGAAAAATACTATGCTATTTTAGTAACTAAAACCAAAGATCCGGAAAACTATTATCGCTATGCACAAATGCTGCAAGCCAATGGAAAATACAAGCAAAGTATACCTTGGATGCAACGTTTTGCCAAACTAAAACCCAATGATCCGCGAGCACAAGATTTTAATAAACATCCTGATTTTCTAACCGAAATTTTAGTGCGCGGAAAAGATAAATATACAGTTACCGAATTGGCAAATATCAATACAGAATATTCTGATTTTGGCGCCAAACCTTTAGGACAAAAATTGTATTTTGTATCTGCTCGTGATACTAAAAACAAAAAATATGGCTGGAATCAGCAACCCTTTTTAGATATTTATCAGGCTGATTATGTAAATGACAATATATCTAATATTGAAAAGTTACCGGGCAATGTGAACACACGCTATCACGAAGGCTCATTCTGTTTTTCTCCTGATGGTAAAACGCTTTATTTTACTCGTAACAATTATACCGGAAAAGAATACAAAACAGATAGTACTGGCATCAATCGTCTTAAATTATTTGCAGCGCATTTAATCAATGATGAGTGGACTAATGTACAAGAACTACCAATAAATAACGATAACTATTCCGTAGGACATCCCGCAGTCAGTCCGGATGGAAAAAAATTATATTTTTCATCGGATATGCCGGGTGGATATGGGCAATCTGACTTGTATGTAGTCGATATTAAAGAAAATAATCAGTTTGGAAAACCGGTGAATTTAGGCGCTAATATCAATACGGCGGGTCGAGAAAGTTTCCCATTTATTAGTCAAAACGGTGATTTATATTTTTCCTCAGATGGTCATTTGGGGCTTGGTGGCTTAGATGTATTTCTCAGCAAATATTTGAATAATAATTTTGCACAACCACGAAACTTGGGTACACCATTGAATAGTAGCAAAGACGATTTTACTATTTATTTTAATGATCAAAACAAAAATGGTTTTATTTCCAGCAATCGCCAAGCGACCCGTTTAGGAGACGATAATATTTATATAATTAAAAATATAAAGCCTGCATGCGATGTTATTATATCTACTTTGGTAACAGATGCAAAAACCGGCCAAGCACTAGCACAAGCATCAGTTACATTAACTGATGATGAAGGCCATCCTGTTAAAACCAAATTAACCGATGACCAAGGCAAAGTAGATTTTTTAATTGCCTGTGGACAAAATGTTACTATTGAAGCCAGAGCAGAAGATTTTGAAAATACTAAAAAAAATATACCTGCAACTGCTGATGAGAATATCTCTTTAAATTTATCTCTAAATCCTATCGAAAAAATTATATCTCTACGGGAATTGGATATAAATCCGATATATTTTGACTATAATAAATGGCATATTCGCCGAGATGCAGCTTTTGAACTAGACAAAGTCGTTGCTGCCATGAAGAAATATCCTGATTTGAAAATTCATATCGTAGCCCATACCGACACACATGGTTCGGCTAAATATAACCAGGCGCTATCTGAAAAACGTGCTAATGCAACTATGCAATATATAATATCGAAAGGCATTGATGCCAGCCGTTTGACTGCTGAAGGAAAAGGCGAAAGTGAACCTGTAATTAAATGTAAGCCTTGCACAAAAAAACAAGACCAGCTTAATAGACGTTCCGAATTTCAGATTCAAACCAATGATTAATAAACTAAAAAAGCCGGCAAGTAGCCGGCTTTTTTTTAATATGTCATTTTATTCTTCAATAAAATTTATTTCGTAGGTAACTTCGGCAAAGCTTCTAAACATTCTAAATACACCACAATATCTGCTCTCAGACAAAGTTACACACTTAGTCAATTTCTCACGATTTAGATTTTGACCTTTAAAATTGTAAACTACATGTACCTTATCAAAGTATTTGGGGTGTTCTTCCGTCATATGAGCATCTACATTAACCGAAAAATCTGAAACATCTTCATCAATTCTCATTTTTTTCATTAATGAAGCAACATCTAAACCGGTACATCCTGCTAATGACACCAGCATCAAAGGTTTTGGCTGATAGCCTTCACCTACACCGCCAAATTTTGCCTCAGCTTCAATAGGAATAGGTTCTTCTTTTCCGGCAGTAAATGCGTCAAACTGCATGCCTCTTTTCCAAACTAATTTTGTATTTGCCATGATATTCTTTTTTTTTAAAATTATTAATGCAAAATTACAATATTTATTATAATCTTGTAGTGTATTTATACCTCATTAAAATAGGGTGTCCGGTTTTTGTTGTGATTGCTCATATCCTTTATCAATATGGATAGCTTGCTCTTTAGCAGCTTTAACTGCTAAACGGTCACATTGTTCATTTTCGGGGTGATTATTATGTCCTTTTACCCAATGTATAGCAAAATTTAAATCCTTTGATACCTTAAGAAATTCTTTCCAAAGATCAGAATTTTTGGTTTTTTTGAATCTTTGCGCTTCCCATTTATTTAACCAAGCTTTATTTATAGCATCTGATACATACTTTGAATCTGTATAGATTTCAATAGGATATTCTTTTTGATTAATTTTTTTTAAAGCATCAATAACAGCCATCAGCTCCATTCTGTTATTGGTAGTGTGCTTAAAACCCTTAGAAAATGTTTTGGTCAAATGACCATCTGTTGTTTTCATAACAATACCATAGCCTCCGGGACCCGGATTTCCCAAAGCCGAACCATCTGTGTAAATGAGTATTTTTTGTATTGGTTTCATATTAGTATGATCGCGGAAAATCTTCTGGAACAATAATTATAAAATCTGCTTTATGAAGATGTTTTGGATCTAATTTTTTAAGGCTTTTTTGAGTTTCTACATCAATTGTAACAATTTTTAAAGCCGGAAATTTTTGAGTAATATACCAAACTATACCTTGATGATAATTAGAATGGTAACTACCATTGTAATGAATAAATAAATCGCCTTTTTTGTAATTTTTTAAAATATTATAAGCCATTGTAGCGTCTTTTAAGGCTTGTGCTTTTGGAAGATTATCTCCTCCATGGCCGCCCATCATCGCAAGCATTTTTTTATATTGAGATAAATTTGGATCATATTTTATAGGTAAAGGTGCCATCCATCGTTTATCAGAATCGCTTAATGTATCTATGGCAGCAAACCCGCCATGATATACTTTACTGGCATAGCGTCTTGGGACATTTGTTGCAATAAAGGGCAGGTGATGTTTTTTAGCAAAATTGACCAATACTTTATAATCTGTATTGAAATTATTCCATAAACGTGTTTTTTCTTTAAAGGTTTTATAGTCTATATCACCTTTTAAATATGCATTTAAAACACTTTGATTATCGGTTTCTAGCATTTCTGCTCCTAAGAGCAAGGGCTTTTGCACTTGCTGATATAAATCTTTTGTCAATCGTAATTCTAACCAATGTGCCACCGGGTTGTCATGCTCTTCACCAAAGAAAACCATATCGGCTTTGGAAGAAACTTTAAGTAGTTTTTTGTAAGAGGTTTTTTTACCATTGGATTTAAAAATTTGATAAGCAGCAGTTTTTTGTGCATACAAATTAAAATGAAGAATAAAAAGTAAGCTAACTAAGTATTTCATATAAATGTTTATTTAAAAAACTAAAGGTTAAAGATTTTTATTTTGACGCACTTTCAGTATGCCATTTATTTTACTTAACCGGACATTTTTAAAATCTAAACTGGAATCAAATCCATAGCCACTAATTTGTTCATCATTTTGTCGCAAAATAGTTTTATCATTTCCAAATATATGACGGTTAAATTCATCCCAGTATAACTGTCCGGTGGTTAAGCTACTACCATCAGCTCCTATTATATGCACATCCCCTATGAGTTCGGCCATATCCGGATTTTTATAAATATAGGCTTTGTTGGCTGTAATCAAAGTTTTTTCGTTATTATCATGATTAATTAAGACAATTTTAATATGTTTTGGAAAATATTGATAAGCAAAATCTTTTTGATTATTATAATCAATCATAATAGGTGCTGTTAATATCAATGTTTTTTTTCCTAGTAAAGTATAAGTTAATTTAAAATCTGTAGTTTCAGAAGCGGGTATATTTTCGTTTTCTTGATAAAAACGGTGCACTTCTTCAATTTTTTTTGAGCAAGAAAAAAGCATTGCAAAGATTGTAATCATTGCAATGCTTTTAAAATTTATGCTTTTGAAAATAAACATTTTTTATTTTTTAGGAACCGTGACACTGCCACCAATCCAACATTTCATAGTAATTTTTTTGCCTCCCATATTTTTCATAAAAATATCTGTTTTGCTGGGAGCTTTTGAACGATACGATGAGGCAATTTTACGAGCAGTTTTAGCCATAGAAGGGTCAACTCTTGCGGCTTTGTCAGCCATACTGGCGGCTAACCAATAAGTAGCTCGTTTGCTAAACTCATCTGTACCACAACTATTTGCACTACGTGCATACAAACGACCTATTAAGAGGTAGGCAGATCCCATAGAAGGTTTATATTCTAAGGCCTTATAAGCATAAGTACGAGCTTGTGATTTTTGACCTCGTTTTTCTGCCAGTCTAGCCAATTTATAATAAATTTTAGCTTTGTCATAGGCTTTGTTTGACAAATTAATAGCTTTTTTGTAATAATTAATAGCAGTATTAATTCTACCGTGTTTTTCATTTAGTATTCCTAAAAAGTAAGCAGAATTATAAGATGGTTCTATTTTGTCTAATTGTACAACCAATTTCTCAAAAATAGGATCGTTTGAACAATCTTTTTTACTCAAATTAGAAGCTGCTTTTCTTAGCCATGTAGGGTTATCTTTGTTTAAATCAAAATTTCTTTTATATAAAGGAACCAAATGTTTACAATCACCCAACTCACCTAAGATATTATCCATATTTTTAGCTACAATAGTATAAACAGGCAAGTTCTTACGAATAGCTTTCAATTTATGAGCTTCTTTTGTCATTAATTCACCGGCATCCTCTTTCTTTTGCAAATCTTCCATTAGTTTGGTATACTTCTCTGTTGAGTTATCTATTGAACCCATTAAGTTATCATAAAGACTTATCAATTGTTCAAAACTAATTTTTTTATCTTTATAGATGGTGACACCGGCATCAAAATAACCGTAAATAGCTTTAGGATTGGTAAATTTAGTTTTGTCTAAGTTATAACCTTTTGAAAAAATATTGTATAAATCTTCTTTGGTGCCGGTATTACTGTTAAGCATCATCAAACCTTTGTCATGATAAATGCGAGCTAAGTTTTTTGAATTTGGGAAATTAGCCAACCATTGATCATACAAGGTTAAAATTTGGTTGGTGTATTTTTTCTCTTGTTCTAGATTACCTGCTTTTTTTGCAGATTTTAATTTTATCTTAAAAATTTTAATCCCGTCAGCATATACAGCCTCACTATGCTTGGGACATTCTTTGATTAATTGGTTCCAATATGTTAATGCTTCATCATATCTTCTACCATTGAGATAATCTCTTTCTAAACTTAAGTTCACATCACACTTATTAGCTTCTTGTGCATATGTTCCCCAAAAGCTGAATAAAATAATTCCTAATAATGTGTAAATCCTTTTCATAATATAAATGTTTAATTAATTTTTCGTTTTAAAAACCACCGGTCATTTAAAGAAATACCAATATTTAAATTAATATAATTTTCTTGCACCAAGTGGTCGGTTATTTTGCCACGTTGACCCAATTCAAATCCTATATTAAGATTTGAAACGCCTCTGACAGCCGGTAAACCTACTCCAAAAGTTATGCCAAAGTCCGTAATATCTTCATCATAGATATTCATGCCGGTATTTTTATAGTAAGCGCCGGCTCTATAAGTAACTCTTTTCCAATATTTTGTAATGGAATTGTATTGAGGAATGAACATTCCGCCAAATTTAAACTCATTAGCTTTATTGTAAGTCACATAATCCGGATCATAAAATGGGTTTCTAAAGCTTTGTAAGTCCTTATATGTATATTGTACACCTACAAACCATTTATTTGCTTGCCCATAGCCTATTCCTCCATCAAATTGTTCTGGGAAATCAATAGATCCGCTTTCATCAGCATTCGTTATATATTCAACAGTTTCTTCGCCACCGGGCAATGGTGTGATTACGCGGGTGCCACTTCTATAAGTCGCATCAAGTTGGGTTGCAAAACGATAATTGGCAAATAAATTGAAATAATGTTGTTTCGGTAGAGAATGCTTATACAAAGCTGATAATTTTAAAGTGGCGCCGCTAAAGTCAACAAAATCATTTTCTTTTGTGTAATTTAAAGAAGCTGCCGGTATCCAATAATTTTCACGGTTAAGATATCCGAAATAATATTGGTATTCGGCACCAAGCGAAAATGATTTGGTAAGATTATAAGCTGCTGCCAAAAAGGCCCGACTGTTTCCGCCATCACCTTTATAAGAATCGGTCCCTATATCGGTTTCTTTATAAATCATATAACCACTTGAATTAACAGGCAACAATCCAAAGCCTATGCCGGCCTTTTTACCTACCGGAAAAGCTAATGAAAAATAAGATACATTATGTGCCGAAAACCATTGTTGTTGAGTTTGATCACTGATATTTAAAAAATTATTAGAGATGCCAATATTCAAGTTAACCAATTTTAAGTAAGATAATGCTGCAGGTGTATTAATATTATAATGTAAGCTATCTACATAACTATTAATACCACCCATAGACAAATTTTCAGTGGTTCCTTTAAATGAAACATCACCTAAACCGAAAAAAGAGTAAGGAGAAGGAGAGCCATCTTGAGCATAACTATTCAATATAGACAATAATAAAATATTTAAAATGACTAAGCGTGTAATTTTCATAAACTATTTGTTCAAATTTAAAATATGGTTAATTCCTTCTAATAAAAGAAATTTTGAGTTCACAAATATCTTATTTTTTATGTATCTATCCAAAAGTTTCTCATCTCCACCTGTTAAATAAACTGTTAAAGGTCTAAATTTTAAGTTATAATTAACAATAAAACCATCAATTTCATTAGCTAACCCTTGTATAACACCACTTTGAATAGATGTATTTGTATCATTTCCAATAAGTTTAACCGGTTTGTCAGGAGTATTTAACAGCGGTAAATTTGCGGTATAATCATTTAAGGATTTATATCTCAGTTGTAAACCGGGCGAAATAGCACCGCCTAAATAAATATTTTCTGCATTAATAAAATCATATGTTACGCACGTACCTGCATCAATAATAAGTTGATGTGCATTTTTTTTATATTTCAAAGCGCCTGCTACCAAACCCAACCTGTCAGCTCCTAATGTTTGCTGTGTATTATAAGCTAACTTAAAAGGTAATTTTAAATTTGATGACAAATTAAAAAATTTGATTTTCTTATGTTTAAAATATGCCTCTAAGCCCGAAACTGGTTTGCCGACAGTAGAAAGCATAACTGCTTTAATCGAAAAATGATTATTTATTTTGTCCAATTTATTTAAAACTTGATATTTATCTGTCTTTTTAAAATAAATAAGTTGCTGTTGCTCATTAAAAACGGCTAATTTAATACCTGTATTACCAATGTCTATGATTAAGTTCATTTTTTATAAATCTTTAAGTATCTTGCAAGCTTAAATTATAATGTAAAATAACATGCAAATAAACGGATTTTCAAAGTTATCAAAAAAAGAGAAAATCAATTGGTTGCTACAAACATACTTTCATAATGAAACTGAAGCCAAAAGAGTATTGACACAATATTGGCATAATGATGCAAAATTACAAGCATTACATGATGGATTTATTGAAAATAGTATTAGCAATTTTTTTCTTCCTTATGGTATTGCGCCTAATTTTAAAATTGATAACCAATTATATACTATTCCAATGGTAATAGAAGAAAGTTCGGTAGTAGCTGCAGCTTCAAAAGCTGCTAAATTTTGGTTAGATAAAGGAGGTTTTAAAACTGAGATATTAGGTTTAACCAAAATAGGTCATATTCATTTTTTATATAGTGGCAGTACTCAAGAACTTATTCAATTTTTTCGTCGAAACAGGCCTTTACTGTTAGAAGCTATTGCACCTCTTGAAGAAAATATGAAAAAAAGGGGCGGCGGCGTTAAGGATCTTAATTTAATAGATCGGACTTCCAAAATTGATAATTACTATCAAATTGAGTTTAAATTTGAAACCGCTGATGCCATGGGTGCAAACTTTATTAACTCGGTTTTGGAAGAAGTTGCTGAAAAACTAAAAATATTAGCTCGGCATCAACTGACAGGAAATCTTAATATTTTGATGAGTATCTTATCAAACTACACACCTGACTGCCGTGTAAAAGCTATTGTAAATTGCCCTTTAGAAGCTTTGGAAACAAATGAAATGTCCGGAATTGAATATGCACGCAAATTTGTAACTGCTATTGAAGTAGCTGAAAAAGAGCCTTACAGAGCTGTAACTCACAATAAAGGTATTATGAATGGTGTCGATGCAGTAGTTTTAGCTACCGGTAATGATTTTAGAGCTATAGAAGCCAATGCGCATGCTTATGCATCAAGTTCCGGACAATACACATCTTTAAGTCATGCTAAAATTGAAAATGGCCAATTTTATTTTTGGCTTGAAATGCCCTTATCTGTGGGGACAATTGGCGGTATTGCCGGATTACATCCATTAGTAAAATTTTCGATACAGCTACTTCAAAATCCATCTGCAGAAAAATTAATGAAAATTATAGCTTCTGCAGGTTTAGCACAAAATTTTGCCGCTATTAACTCTTTAATAACCAGTGGCATTCAAAAGGGTCATATGAAAATGCACTTAAATAACCTGTTAAATTTTGTCAATGCAAACGAAAAAGAAAAACAAATAGCTTATGCTTATTTTAATGATAAAAAAGTTAGTTTCAGCGCTTTAAAAAAGCTACTGAACAGAAACTAATTGTTTATGTGAAGCCCTTTTTGAACTGTTTTTTTAGAGACTTTTATAACCTTGGATTCGGTTTTAGTTGAAGAGTTTAAAAATGATTTTAACTTAGATAGACTATCCGCTTCTTGTTTTAATTCTGTATAAATTTGTTGATATATTTGTTCTAATTCATCAGGGTGTTCTGTATAATACGATGTATTTTTTTTTAATTGAAGGCTGTCTACATGATATTTTTTATACACTAATGTGATAAGGTTAGAATGTAGTGTATCTTTAGTTTCTAAGTTTTTTTGTACCAAATCGACCAAAATTATCTCTTTGAGGATATTTTTATAGGTTTCCGGATCAATAGCCGGTTTAGATTTAGACTGACAGGCAACCATAAATAGTAAACCTAAAAAAATGAATATCTTTATTTTCATAATTTTATTAAGTTTTTTTTAAGCGCATTTTTAACACACCCCAAACAGCTTCTGTAATAATGCCACTGTTCATCTTTGATTTTCCTTTGACACGATCTGTAAAAACGATAGGAATTTCTTTAATTTTAAAACCTTTTTTCCAAGCCAGATATTTCATTTCAATTTGAAAAGCATAGCCGACAAAATCAATTTTATTAAAATCAAAAGCCTGTAAAACATCCTTTTTATAGCCCACAAAACCAGCTGTAGTATCTTTTACCGGCAGTCCTGTTATTATTCTTACATATAATGATGCAAAATAAGACAATAAAATGCGTTTTAAATCCCAATTAACCACATTTATTTTTCCTTTTAAATATCTCGATCCAACACTAACATCAGCATCATTATCTTCTAAGACTTTTAACAAATCTATTAGTTTATCAGGAGGATGCGAAAAATCTGCATCCATTTCAAATATATATTCATAAGAACGTGCTAAAGCCCACTTAAATCCGGCTATATAGGCTTTGCCCAAACCTTGTTTCTGAGGCCTGCTTAATAAATGTAACCTGTTTGGAAACTGTTGTTGCAAACGCTTAACAACTGTTGCGGTTCCGTCAGGTGAACTATCATCAACAACCAAAATATCGAAAGTTTTTTTTAATTGCAAAACATAAGGAATAATGTCGGGTAAATTTTCCTTTTCATTATATGTTGGTATGATAACTAAATTTTTGTGCATAATTATTTAGTAAGCTTTTTCTTCCCCTTTTATTAAATTATAAACAGTCAATAAAATAATTTTAACATCTAACCATAAAGACCAGTTTTCAATATAAAAAATATCATATTTAATACGGTTAATTATGTCTTCATCTGTTTTAACTTCGCCTCTGTAACCTTTAACTTGAGCTAAACCGGTAATTCCGGGTTTGATATAATGGCGACTTCTAAATTTATCAACCCGTTTTAAAAAACGCTCATTTTCTTTAATCATGTGCGGCCTTGGACCGACAACAGACATATCTCCTTTAAAAACATTTAAAAATTGTGGCAATTCGTCAATGCTGGTTTTACGTAGAAAACGACCAACTGTAGTTACACGATGATCATTTTTACTAACTTGCTTTAAATCGGCCATTTTATTAGGGCGCATTGAACGAAATTTATAACAATAAAACGGCTTATAATTTATCCCGTTTCTTTTTTGTTTAAACAAAATAGGGCCTTTGGATTCCAATTTGATAATTAACCCTAAAATAGGAATCAACCACCATAAAACAGTAATAATAATTAAAGTAGAAAAAACGAGATCAAAAACTCTTTTAATAATTTTATTAACCGGTTTGGTCAAAGGAGACCTGTTTAAAGACAAAACCGGAAAGTAATCAAAATAATCAACTTTTAAGTTTTTGCCTAAAATTTCCTTATTATCAGGAATAAACTTAACCGCCATAAAATGATCATTTGCATAAATAATTAATTCTTTTATTTGTGCATCGGTACATTCTTTCAATGAACAAAAAATAACATCTACCGGATTTTTAGACAAATAGTTTTTTAAATCATCAAAATGACTTTGTAGTTCTGTTTCATTTCCAAAAAAACTATCAAACTTATAGCCAAAATCGGGACGCTTGTCTAATAATTTTTTAAACTTTAAGGTTTCATTATTATATCCTACAATTAAATATGTTCTGATATTGCCCCCTTTAAAACGATAAAATTTCAAAACAAGGTAAATAATGAGCTTAATAAACAAAAGGCTGAAATCAAATATCAGCAAATTTTTAAGTAAAAAAGTATCCGGAAATCTTAATTTTAAAAAATGAAAAAAAGCGACAATTACCAAATCAAAAATAAAGAGTTGATTTAAGGTTTTGCTGATAATTTCTGCCGGTTTTGTATTTCTGTATATCTCATAAAACTTGGTGAAATAAGAAATAATAAACCAAACAATATTCAATGTAATAAATCCAAATAGTAAATGACGTGATATTTGAAAACGCGTTAGCAACAAAAAAATAAGTGTACTATCTATCAAGTAAATGATAGGTAATAGCAAAAATGAAAAGCGATGTGTTTGTTTATAGCTCATTATTTTTTTATAAAAGCTTCAAAGTTTTTATAGTCAGTTTGATAAAGTTCTTCATGACTTAAAGATTTAAAATATTCAAAAGTCTGTCGCATGCCTTCGATGCGGTCAACCTTTGGTGTCCATCCAAGTATTCTTTGTGCTTTGCTGATATCAGGGCATCTTTGCAGCGGATCGTTAACAGGCAGATCTTTAAAAATTATTTTTGATTGCCCATTGGTTAGCCTTATAATTTCTTTAGCAAAATCCAAGATAGATATTTCTTCCGGGTTGCCTATATTAACCGGTAAATGGTAATCTGAAAACAACAATTTAAAAATCCCATTAATTTGATCATCAACATAACAAAACGAACGGGTTTGGCTGCCATCACCAAAAACCGTTAAATCTTCGCCACGTAAAATTTGTCCCATAAAAGCCGGAATGACACGGCCGTCATTTAGGCGCATTCGGGGCCCGTAGGTATTAAATATCCTGACAATTCGGGTACTGATATTATGAAAATTATGATAAGCCATGGTCATAGCTTCCTGAAAACGTTTAGCTTCATCGTAGACACCTCGAGGACCAATAGGGTTTACATTGCCAAAATATTCTTCGGTTTGAGGGTGTGTGAGTGGGTCACCGTAAACCTCAGATGTTGATGCAATCAAAACACGGGCTTTTTTTGCTTTTGCCAAGCCTAATACTTTATGAATACCTAAAGAGCCCACTTTTAGTGTTTGAATAGGTATCCGAAGATAGTCTATTGGACTTGCCGGTGAAGCAAAATGTAAAATGTAATTTAAACTCCCTTGAATATCTATAAATTTCGTAACATCGTGCTCTATAAAAGTAAAATGAGGATGATTTATTAAATGGCGAATATTTTTAGGCGATCCGGTCAAAAAATTGTCCATCCCTATAACTTCAAAGCCTTCTTTTAAAAACTTATCACACAAATGTGATCCTAAAAATCCGGCAGCACCTGTTATTAAAACTCTTTCCATAATTTTCGGGGAATCTTTACAGCTTTTCGGCCTATTGAAAAATAATCAAACCCTTTTTCTTGCAAACGTTCCGGCTTATATAAATTTCGACCATCAAATATAACGGGTTGTTTTAAACGTTTTTTAATTTCAACAAAATCGGGAGTTCTGAAAACATTCCATTCTGTACTAATAACTAATGCATCGGCTTGCTCTAAGGCTTCATACATATCGGTAGCATATTGCAACTTCTGAGCATACTTTTGGCGGACATTTTCCATGGCTTCCGGATCAAAAACAGTTAGTTCAGCGCCTTCTTTCAATAGTTCATCAATCATATATAAAGCCGGTGCTTCCCTAATATCATCCGTTTCAGGCTTAAAAGCCAATCCCCAAATAGCAATTTTCTTTCCTTTTAAATCGCCCAAATGTGCTTTTATTTTAGGAACTAAAATGGTTTTTTGACGATCATTAACCTCTATGACTGATTTTAAAAGCTTAAATTCATGCTGATGATCTAAACCGGTTTTATATAAAGCTTTGACATCTTTCGGAAAACAAGAACCGCCATATCCGATACCGGGAAATAAAAACCGTTTGCCAATCCGCGAGTCAGATCCCATACCAATACGTATTTTATCAACATCAGCACCTACTTTTTCGGCAAAATTGGCAATTTCGTTCATAAAAGTAATTTTCAATGCTAAAAAAGAGTTGGCGGCATATTTGGTTATTTCGGCTGATCGTTGATCCATCATTATAATGGGATTGCCAGAGCGAACAAAAGGTTCGTATAGTTGTTTCATAACATTACGAGCCTTTTCGCTATCTGTACCAATCACAATACGTTCGGGCTTCATAAAGTCTTCAACGGCAAAACCTTCCCGTAAAAATTCAGGATTAGAAACGACATCGAAGGTTTTATCGGTACGTTCTTTGAGTATATTGGTAACTATTTCTGCTGTACCAACGGGAACAGTACTTTTATTAACTATAATTTTGTAATCTGCTTCCGGATTTTGAGCTATTAAATCTCCTATTTTGGCAGCCACATCTTTCACATAAGACAAATCGGCTGAACCATCCTCATCTTCAGGTGTGGGTAATGCCAAAAAAATAATATCTCCAAAATCAACGCCTTCCTTTAAATCTGTCGAAAACTGCAAACGACCTGCTTTAATGTTACGTTTAAAAAGTGTTTCTAAACCGGGCTCATAAATAGGGATACTCCCTGCTTGCATTTTTGCTACTTTTTCTGCATTAATATCTATACAGGTAACTTTATTTCCCGATTCGGCAAAACATGTTCCGGTTACTAAACCTACATAACCCGTACCAACAACAGTTATTTTCATATTTAGTTATTTAATAAATTCATAATTTCATCAAATCGTGGTGTCAAAATGACTTCAATTCTCCTATTTTTAGCGCGACCTGCCGGTGTACTATTGTCTGCTACCGGTACATATTTACTACGACCTGCCGGAATTAAACGTTTGGGATCAATATGTTTATTTTTCATAAGTTGACGTACTACTGATGTGGCTCTTTTTACAGACAAATCCCAATTGTCTTTTATAACATTGCCATGATAAGGCACATTATCAGTATGTCCTTCAATCATAATTTCTACATCCGGATTGAGAGATAAAATATTTCCAATGGTTTTAATAGCATCTTGACCATTCTTTTTAACATTCCAACTGCCCGAATCAAAGAGTAATTTGTTTTCCATAGAAATATAAATTTTGCCATTTTTTTGGGTAACTTTTAGGCCTTGATCTTTAAATTTATTTAAGGCTCTATTTAAAGAACCTTTCAAATTGTTAAGTTTGGCATCTTTTTGGGCAATTAAATTTTCCAAATGTTCTATTTTTTTAATTTGTTCGTCTAAGGCTGCGCGTTCTTTAGCTAACTCTTGTTGTTTTTTTTCTAATTCTTTCAAAAGTTTTTGACTTTTTTCAGCCTCATAAGCCAAAGTCTGACTACTACTTTGGGATAAAGCATCATAGCTGGCTTGCAATTTTTTATAAGCATTTTCTTTTACTGTATAAAGTTTATCAAGCGTTTGATATTTGCTTTTTAAGCTATTGTATTGAATTGTTAAACGATCTAAATTTGCTTGACATTTTAAGGATTTGTTAGCCAAAGTGTCTAATTGCTCTTTCAATTCAACATTTTCACTACGTAATTTAATATATTTATCATCAAGCTCCTGATATTTTTTTGTACTTACACAAGAGGATAAAACTGATAAGACTATAAGACTTAAAATTATTTTTTTCATATTTTATTATATTTATTTTAAAGTATTAACAACCATACAAACTGATATTTCAGACTGATATTGTAAACATCAAAGATAAAAGAAAATAAAGAATAATAAAACTAATTAAATAGGAAAAACAGGGAAAACTGTGGCGCATTTATTAAAATCGACTTCAATAAACCGGACAGGATATGAAACCTTGAAATTTTGCTGAATAAACTGAAAGTCAATCCATTCTTCTTTATGCAACATCAAAATATAATTTATAGATGACAGATCCGGAAATAAATAAAAAGCTTCATAACTGTTAAATAGGGTGTTGGGATGCGATATGGGTATAAGAACCTCATTTTTTAAAATTCTCATTTTTTGACCGACAACATTTTCGGGCGTGATGTAATTTTCAAAAGCTATTAAACGGTTGCGACGCTCTAATATCAAATCTTCATTTAAGTAAAAATTTAATCCTAAAATTTTATTAAAATCGAAAACAAATTTGTAAAGATCTTGTGATGTCTGTACGCCTATAAGCTGAAAATTATGCCGCAAAGATTGGTCATCGGGTCTTAAAATATATTTTTTAATTTTATTTGTTTTTTTGGGGGCCATTTTTATCGGGTTGAATGATATAATAAGCTCGCCTTGCCGCTATTTCCTCAGCTTTCTTTTTGCTGCCGGACCTACCTTGACTAACTTTCTTGTTATTTAAGACAAAGTTAACCTTAAAATAATTCGATTTGCCTTTATTAGTGTCTGTATGAGCCACAAATTCAAAATCTTGATGCGTTTTTTGTGCCCATTCAATCATATAACTTTTATAACTACTAATTTTTTTATCAAGTTTTTCTAAATCGATATGAGAATCAATCATACTTGAATAGATAAATTTTTTGACCCCTTTATAGCCTTTATCTAAAAAAATAGCTCCAACCAAAGCTTCATACAAATTACCTGAAATATCGTGCCCCATCTGTTTATCTGTAAGTTTTACTTCCAGTAATTTTGTAATTTCCAGACCTTTTCCTAATTCGTTTAAATGCTTACGATTGACTATTTTTGCTCGCATAATGGTCAATTCTCCTTCTGAGGCATGAGGCAATTCTTTAAATAAAAATTCTGAAACCACTGCTTCAATAATCGCATCGCCTAAAAACTCCAAACGCTCAAAATTAACTTTTTGACCGTTTTTATCTTTAATATTATTGGCTTTATGTGTTAAAGCTTCTTGATATAATGCTAGGTTGTGAGGTTTAAATGGTAAAACATGCTCTAATTTGCTTTCCAAATCTTTAAATTCAGAAGGCTTTCTAAACTGTAAGATTTTATGTAGCAAATTCAAAAAAAAAATGTTTAATATTTACCGAAAATAACAGATGCATTATGACCTCCAAATCCAAAGGTATTACTAATAGCTGTATTGACAGTACGTTTTTGCGCTTTATTGAAAGTCAAATTCAGTTTGGGGTCTATTTGAGGATCATCCGTAAAATGATTGATAGTTGGAGGGACAATACCATTATTAATAGCCAAAATGGAAGCTATAGCTTCAATGGCTCCGGCAGCACCAAGCAAATGTCCGGTCATTGATTTAGTACTACTGATATTAAGTTTATATGCATTATCACCAAAAACTTCTTTAATGGCTTTAATTTCAGAAATGTCACCTAATGGTGTTGCTGTACCATGTACATTGACATAGTCAATAGCTTGGGGTTGTAAATTAGCATCTTGCAGGGCATTTTTCATCACCAAAGCGGCACCTTTTCCATCAGGATGTGGGGCTGTCATATGGTAAGCGTCAGCTGACATGCCGGCACCTAGTATTTCGGCATAAATTTTAGCGCCACGAGCTTGTGCATGTTCTAAAGTTTCTAAAACTAAGGCACCACCACCTTCACCAATTACAAAGCCATCACGGTCTTTATCGAATGGTCTAGAAGCTGTCTTGTAATCATCATTTCGGGTAGATAAGGCTCTTAAAGCATTAAAACCGCCTACACCTGCATTGGTAATGGCTGCTTCCGAACCTCCTGTAATCATTGCGTCTGCCATCCCGAGACGTAAAATATTATAAGCATCGATAATGGCGTTAGAAGAAGTTGCACAGGCTGAAACGGTAGCATAATTAGGTCCATAAAATTTATTTTCTATGGATATTAGTCCTGCGGCCATATCCGAAATCATTTTCGGAATAAAAAAGGGGTTGAAACGGGGAGTCCCATTTCCTTGAACAAAGTTTCGAACTTCATCCTCATAAGTTTGTAAACCGCCTATGCCAGATCCAAAAATAACGCCTACTCTGTCTCTGTTGAGTTTTTCGTCGTCAAAATTAGCATCTGCAATGGCTTCTTTTGAAGCAATTAAAGCAAATTGGGCATATAAGTCCATTTTGCGTACTTCTTTCCGGTCGAAATAATCTGCCGGATTATAATTTTTTACTTCACAAGCAAAACGAGTTTTGAATTTAGAAGCATCAATCCTGGTAATGGGTGCTGCACCACTGACACCATTTATTAAACCTTGCCAATAATCATGCACATTGTTACCTATTGGTGTTAATGCTCCTAAACCCGTTACTACAACTCGTTTTAATTCCATAAGTCTTAATTTAAGGCTTCTTCAATGTATTTGATTGCTTGACCCACAGTTTGGATTTGTTCAGCTTGATCATCAGGGATTTGAATATCAAATTCTTTTTCAAACTCCATAATTAATTCAACTGTGTCAAGTGAATCAGCCCCTAGGTCAGTTGTAAAGTTAGCTTCGGGGGTTACATCGTTTTCGTCAACACCTAATTTGTCAACGATAATTGCTTTTACTCTTGATGCAATGTCAGACATAATATTTATTTTTAATTGATTAATGTTCGGCAAAAATAAAAAACTTTGTAAATATACAAGTTTTTTTAATCATTTTTTTCTATAAAAACTAAAATCAGCTTTTCTTTTAACTAAATGATACATTATATATTATATCAAAAATTAATGATATTTGATTTTTACCAAATGTAACTGAACGACAATTTAAATTCGCCATTGGTAAAATCATTTTTCGTTTCTTTTTCATGCCCCGGAAAGCGATTGGCAATCCAATTACCATAACTAAAATTGAGTTTGAAACTTTTCCAATCAAAATAGCCAAATCCATATGTATAATCCGGATCCCAAGGCATTTCTGTTCCTGATTGCGGATAAAAATATACAGCGCCTTCTACATAAAAATTATGCCAAATAACATAACGTGTTGATGTTCCTAATGTTATTTTATTATTTCCTAAAACTGCCGTTCCGTAACGGTTGGTATATTCCGGCTGATATCTTATAAAAGGTGATATGTATATTTGTGCTGTTTCGTCGGTTTTTAAAAGGTTACTATCTCCTATAAGGTAATAATTATAACTGATAAAAAAGAAACCGCGTTTTAAATTGTCAATGAGATTATAAGAACCGTCAAAACGATTGGGTTGATAATTTTCATAACCATAAGAGAAGGTTTTATTACGCCAATTATAATAGCCAAAAGCATAATAAAAATTTGAAAGCCATTGTGGTTTGTTTTCATCTTGATTTAAATCTGCAAATAACGACAAGCGTAATTGTAGCTCTTTATAAAATTTGGCATTAATATTAAAACTTATTCCGTACCTATCATAATCTACATAATTAAAATCTGCTGATTCGTAAGTAATTTTGTTGTAAAATGTGCTAATAGCACCACTTATTTTATATTGTCCTAAAAAACAGCAATCTAGATGTAAAACATCTTGCATTGTTGCAGATTGTCCGCTGTCATTAAAAAAACCTTGTGCAAAACCCATTTGAAAGCTCAGCAGCATTGTCCATGATATTAATACTTTTTTCATTTCTCTTTTTTCTTTTGATAATTTATTCGATTGATCGGTCCCATTAATTTATAAGTTATAGCTTCCAATATTACACCATTTGTATTGGCTGTTAAAACGGTATTTATTTTACCATCTTTATCATAACGTCCTGCATACCATCCTTTTTCGGGGTCATTTAATTCTTTGATACTTTGTTTTAAAACAGGACTGTAATCATCTTTAAACAATGTTGCCCAAGCATAAGCGGCTTTTGTTGAAAACTGTTTAAATTCATTAGCTTCGTCACCGTTTTCGGCATAACATACCCAAGTTTTTCCATTGGCATATACAGAATTATAAACAAAATAGGGGGCACTATCTATATGATCTTCGGATACAGCAACAGGAATTCCGGTTTTTTTATAGCGTTTTTTTTGTACTTTATACAAACGATATGCTAATTCACGAGAATTGATATCAAAACCATACTCTAAACCATCTAAAATATAAGGTTCTGATAATACAAAATTATAAGCCGGATGGTATTTAACTTCACGTGTATCAGCACCAATTTCTATACCATAAATATCTATAAACTTTATAAAATCTGTATATCTGTATGATTCGGATGCGTCGTAAGCATTTACTATGTATCCTTTTGAGGCATATTCTTCATAGCCCAGCTTACCTTCTTGTACTATTTTGGCTCTCTTATCTTTAAAACTAAAACCGATACCATGCAAAGTAGCATCGGTGCCTAAAATTTTATTGATATGCCATTTTGAAACAATACTATCTGTTACTGCCGTAAATTCGGGATAGAATTTACGAATGCGTGAAATTGCACCCAAAAATCGACCTACATCCATTGCGGACCAACCAACGCCTTCTTGGGTAATATGATTAGAATAATCAACCATTGCCAAAGTTTCTGTACTATAAACTTTATTAGGTAACTGTCCTTCAAAAAGTTGAAAATGATTGATTGAATTTAAAGCTTTTGTCATTTTTTGACGAAATTCTTTCGAACTTATCAATCCAATTTGATGAGCACTCATTAAAGCATGTAAAGAACTGCTGATATCCCAAAAGGTTGTTGCCGGATATTGATTGACGCTATTAAATAAACCGGTTTTTTCTTGATAATTATTTTCAAAATATCGCCAAGCTGTTTTGGCATCTTGCCAGTCTTGTGCTGACAAACTATCACCATATTGTCGCATAGGATAAGATTTGGAAGGCTTAATTACCATTTCCTTAGAAAATATATCCTTATAAAATCCAAAATCGGAAGGTCGTGCTTTTTCAATAAATAAAACGGCATTAGCTCCCAAATAAAATGCTGTCAGCATCACAATGGGTTTAACTAATTTTTTTAAAAACTGCCCGATTTTAACTAAATCAATTACTATTTTCATATTTTAAACTATTTGTTTTTAGTTTTTTGTTTGAGATAATGTTCTAATGATTTCTTAAACAATTTTTCATTCCAATAAGCTGCCCTTACAAAAGGTGAAATCAAATAAAATGTAAACACACTCCAAAAAATATTGGCAAAAAAGGCCGAATATGAAGGATGACTTCCTTTATATACTAAATATAAGTTATAGCAAATGCCTAAAAATGTCAAAATAAATATGGCTAAATGCGGCCAAACATGTTTTAAATTTGACTGACTGTATTTTACACTTTTGCTGGTCACATTAAATTTAACTTTTCCTTTAATTAAAACCTTGTATAGTGCTTGCAACTTGTACCAAAAACCGGCTTGATAAAATTGTTCGGGCCTTTTGGTGGGCTTACCCCAGTTACCCACAGCTGTAACAATTACATTAAGCATTAAAAATGGTACAATTCTTACAAAAAAATCAAAACTAAATGCTTTTAAAGGTGGAATAAGTGTAAAGAAAAACACAATGGGATATAAGACAAAAATCAACAACCATAATGGCGATAAATATGACCATATTGTTTCGAGATATGCCAAACGTTGCCTTAAAGTCATGCCTTTTTTAAAAAGAGGATTATGCTTACTAAAAGTAATATCAATTGTACCTTCGGCATATCGTGAAAATTGTTTGATAAAAATATCAAATGATTGTGGCGACAACATTTTACATTCTACAATCGGATGTTGATATGATTGCCATTTTTCAGGATCGGAATGCAATAAAATTGAAGTCAAAATATCTTCTGAAATATGATGTACAAATGGTCGTAACGGTATTTCTTTATTTAATTTTTGTTTTATAGCATCTTGATCAATTTTAGGCTGTTTTTTTTTGATAGCTTTTATTTTTTTAGCAATAATTTCATGTTTTTCTTTTATCGCTAATTCAGACAAAGCTTTACGGCGTTGTAATGATCCTGCGCCACAACTAAAAGCTGCATTTGCTGCGTTTCTATGTCTTAGTATAACATCATAAAACAACTCGGGATCTGTACCAAAAACATTTTTACCAATCAAATAGCTTTTAGAAAAAGGGATAATTTTACCGGTAATTTTTCCAATTTTTCCATATTTTACTTCCAAATACTCATTGAAAGGCACGCCTGCCGGAATATCATAAAACCATTGCGGCGTTTGCACCCAAGCCATTTTTTTATTTCTAAAATAGCCGGTTGTATGGTTTAAAAAATTCGGGAAAAGTCGAGTATCTGCATCTAAAATTACAATTAAATCACCATCAGTTTGATAAAATGCATTATTCATATTACCGGCTTTGAAGCCAATATTGTTATCGCGCACAAAGTAATTGATATCATATTTCAATGCCAATGCTTTAAAATTTTCTTTATCAGGATTGGTCCCATCACGATGTCCATCATCTAAGAGGCATATATTAATAACCACGTCATCATAAGGATATGTGACTTTTTTCGCATCACGAATGGTGTCCTCTACAATAGCAAGATCTTCATTATAAGTGGTAATATACAGGTCTATCTTGATAGGACGATCTGCTTCTTCCGGCGATAAATCTTCAATTTCAGACAAATAATGTACCGGTTTACTTAAAGGTAAATCTTTATGTGTCCAATAATTAATGATGGTTAAAATAGAACCTATAAAAGCCATCATTTCAGCAAAATATAATGGAATAGAAATCCAAGTCGCATCCCAATTTATGGAATGATTCCAACGCCAATAAAGGTAGTCAAAGCCGACAAAAATAAACACTATTGATACGATCTGAAAAAGAGAATCTTTCCAAAGGTTAAATTTACTAGGTTCATAGGCTTGTCGATCTTCAAATATGCGATAATATTTTTCGGTAATCATTATAAACATTATTAAACAAGCTTGCAATATTACAACAAGATATTTAATTATACCGTTATAAATGTTACCATTTGGCAAAAATTAAAGAAAAAAAATAAATTTATTTCAACGCCACTTAAAAGTTTCTAAAAGATGGTTTATATCTTTTTCAAGGTATTTAACGGCAGGCATAATAGAGTCGTAGTTGGGTTGTGCATAAAAATATAGAGAGCCATCTAAAAAATGATGCAAACTGTCTGTTATGTGAAATTGTATTTGTGAAGCAGCATTACCTGTTACATAATTAAGCGTGGCAAAGACCTGTTTTTGTGGGTTAACGAAGTCTCGCGTAATAATCTCATCGGCTTTAACGGTATGTTCGTAGGTAAATTTTTCAGCATCACGCAATAAAATATCCAGATTATCCTTTATAGGATTATATGTCATATAAATTTTTGCTTTGAGATGCGGATAATTCAAATTGACTTTATCAGCAGACAATACTTCGGTAATAGCTTGATCGGATTTTTCAAATATAAAATATTGAAGTGTATCCGGTGCATAATGCGGCTGAGGATATTCTAAGCTCAACTCAGCTTTAGGTTTTGGAATGACCTCATTCTCATTACAAGCGAATAAAAAAAAGGAAATAAATACTATAAGTAACGATTTCATAAATATAATTTGCGAAACAAAATTACAAAAATATCTTTTGTGAAGATACTTATTTGTTTTTGCTTCAAATAGCTTTAAGAATTTTGTTTATTTTTACCTAAAAATAAAGCATGTATTTAAAACCTGACGATTTGGTAGCCTTGGTAAGTCCGGCGGGACAATTACCTGATTCTATTATTGTTAAAGAAGCTCAAAAATTGTTAACAAAATGGAAGGTCAAATCTTATATTGGAGCAAATGCTTTAAACAAAAATGGACACTTTGCAGGAACCGATGAAGAACGATTGGCCGATTTTCAAGAAGCTTTGGACCATCCTAAGGTTAAATTAATTTGGGCTTTGCGCGGCGGCTATGGCAGTATTAGAATTATTGATAAACTTGACTTTACAGCCTTTAAAAAACACCCTAAATTAATTGTGGGGTTTTCTGACATTACAGTTATACATCAAAAAATACAACAGTTAAACTATGAAAGCTTACATGCAATTATGCCGGTTCAATTAAAAAATAAAATTCCTAAAGACGTAATTCAACAAACAAAAAATGCCTTTTTCGGCCGTTCTATCCGATACAAATTTGAAAAACAAGAACAAAACAGCTCATTTAAAAAAGTCAATGGCATTGTAACCGGAGGAAATTTATCAATATTATATAGTTTGCTTGGAACTGATTTATCACCTGATACTGATCACAAAATTTTATTTATTGAAGATGTAGGCGAACCATTGTATGCTATTGATCGTATGATGATAGCTTTAAAAAAAGCTGGAAAACTTAAAAAATTAAAAGCTTTATTGATAGGCCAGTTTACAGAAATAAATGAAAATAAACCCAAATTTGGAAAAACTCTTTATGATATAATTATTGAACATAGCAATGGTAATTATCCAATTGTATTTGATGCACCAATAGGTCATGTAACAAAAAATTTTCCATTGATGTTAGGTCGTGAATTAACTATACACCAAAACAACACGCACGTAATTTTAGAACAACCTGCAACTTATGAAAAATAAAGAAGTAGTGGTACAAGATTTAGGATTAATGCCTTACTCTGAAGCATTTGCTATACAAACAGATTTATTTGAAAAGCTCAAACAAATCAAAATTAATAATAAACATCTTGAGAAACCTCAAAAAACTACAAATTATATACTATTTACCGAACATCCTCATGTTTATACTTTGGGTAAAAGCGGCAAAGAAAGTCATTTGCTAATAGGAGAGAAAGAACGACAATTACGCCAAGTGGATTTTATTAAAACCAATCGTGGCGGTGATATTACCTATCACGGACCGGGACAAATAGTTGGTTATCCGATTATAGATTTAGACAACTTTGATTTAGATATTTTAGGTTATATGCGTATGCTCGAAAAAGTAATTATTGAAGTATTGGGCCAATATGGCCTCAAAGGCGAACGTAGTGAAGGCGAAACAGGTGTATGGTTAGATGTTGGAAAATCAAATACTCGAAAAATTTGTGCTATGGGTGTTAAAACCAGCCGTTGGGTTACAATGCATGGTTTTGCCTTAAATGTTGATGTTGATTTATCTTATTTTGAACATATAATTCCTTGTGGTATCAGACAGAAAGGAGTTACCTCAATGCAAAAAGAACTCGGTTATATTCCGGATAAAAACCAATTAAAAGAAGACATCTTAATTCAATTTGGTCGCTATTTTAAAGCAAGCATTATAAGCTGAAAACAAGAAATGTTTTTTGCTAAAGACCTTTTATAAAATCAACTAATGCGCCTACCAATTTAGGATGTAAAGCCCTATACGGTTGATGATATGTTTGTAAATTTTCTTGTCTATCAGATTCCACTTCTTTCAACACATGATTCATCTTCTCAATAATAACCAGTTTAGATTCCGGCTTATATTTTTTTAAACGTTTAGCATCATTTACTGTTATTTGTAAATCTGTTGTACCTTGAACAATCAGAACCGGAACAGAAAGCTTTGCCAACTCTTTGCCCGGATCATATTTCATCCAAGATATTAAAAATTTTTGAACAGATGGCCTGAATATCATATACAAAGGACCACTAATTCCTAAAACTTGCTGCCCATTTTCAAGACTATCAATAATACTATAGGCTTTTTGTTTAACCGTAGGAACAAGTTCTTTAAGTTGGCTTCTCAAAATTTCGCCAATAGGACGACCTGCTCCCGAAATAGAGATATAAGCATCAACCGGAATTTTTTGAACAGCAAGCATACCTGTTAAAGCACCTTGACTATGTCCGGCCACAATTATTTTTGAAAAACGGGGGTCATTTTTCAATTTTTTTATCCATAAAATCAAATCTTGAACATAACGCTCAATAATTAAATCTTTTTCAGACAAATTATTAAATTGACTTTGTCCAACTAAGCGTTTGTCAATACGTAAACTACTTATTTTATAGTGCATTAAACTATCTGCCAGCAATTTTATGGCATTGTTTGTCATTGTCGCATTGTTACCATTTCTATCGGTTGGCCCAGAACCCGGGATAAGTAAAATTACCGGTGTTTGGTTTATGGTGTCTGCACAAATCAAACTTCCTTTCAATTTTCCATGCTGTAAATTTATTTGCCACAATTCTTCATTTTGTCCATATATATTTGCAGAACATATCAAAAATATTAACAATATAAGATGTTTAACAAGCATAATATTTTTTATATGATAAATACTTTTGAAAATAAAAACTGCAATACTAACAAACAAACCAGAGATGTAGGCTTATAAAATAAATATTATTATCAATAATTTATATTTAAAACGTTTCAATATCTTAGTTATCTATTATTATATCAAGAATATACGCGATAGTGTAATTTGTCTTTGGAAATACCTGAAATTTCCAAAACTTTCGCGGCCATTTTTTTTAAATCATCTGGACCTATTATATATGTCGCATCAAAATCAGCATCTTCTTTTTGTAAAACTTCATTCAATACTTCAGGACTGATTCGACGGTTAAAATCACCCTGATCAGATTGACTAAAAGCCTCATAAATTTTTAATTGCTCCGGATATTTTTGTGACAAATGGTGTAATTCTTGATAAAACATGGTTTTTTCAGGACTTTCATTGCCATAAACCAAAACCAATTTTGTTTCAGGCTGATGTTTAAGTATATATTGAATAAAACTATAAAAGGGCGTAATCCCACTTCCAATTGTAATCGCCAACAGTTTTTGAGGATTTTTATTATCAAATTGAAAAGGTACGTCATTCATTGGTATAGACACATTTAAAGTTTGCCCGGGTTTTAAATGCTGCATTACATAATCAGCAAAACCATCTGCTCCCTTAAGTTTAATTCCTAACCGAATGATAGGTTCATCCGGTGTATTATAGATAGAATAGTAACGTCTTAAATTATGACCATCAATTTCTTTTTCAATCATTACAAATTGTCCGGGTTTAAATTGAAAGATATCTTTCAAATTGTCCGGAATTTTTAGACCTATAGAAATGCTTTCGGGAGTTAACTGTCTTTTTTCTATAACTTTTAATGGATAAAATCTGGTCATTATTTTTTATTTTTTAAACCTTGTAATACTAATACAAATTCGCCTTTTATAGTTGGTTTTTCTTCAAATATTTTTATCACTTCTACTATACTGCCACGAACAGTTTCTTCATATATTTTACTGATTTCACGCGAAATTGAAATTTGCCTGTCCGTACCAAAATATTTTTCAAAATCTTTCAGCGTTTTGAGTAATTTATGTGGTGATTCATAAAAAATCATGGTGCGTGTTTCGGCCTGCAAATCTTTCAAGCGGGTTTGACGGCCTTTTTTTACAGGCAAAAATCCCTCAAACACAAACCGTTCTGCCGGTAATCCCGAATTGACTAATGCCGGCACAAAGGCAGTAGAACCAGGCAAAGTTTCTACCGGAATATCTTTTTCAATAGCTTTATGAACCAATAGATATCCGGGATCGGAAATCGCCGGCGTGCCCGCATCAGAAATTAAAGCAAAATGACTCCCATTTTGTAACTGTTTTACAAGTTGGTCTACAATTTTATGTTCATTAAATTTATGATATGAACGCTGCGATGTTTCTATATCAAAATATTTTAATAATTTTCCCGAAGTTCGTGTATCTTCTGCTAAAATCAAATCAACATTTTTTAAAACCTCAATCGCTCGGAAAGTCATATCTTGTAAGTTTCCAATTGGTGTCGGCACAATAAATAATTTTCCGTTCATTAGGCAAATTTTAATTCCAATAACTGCAATAGTCTAAATTCATATTCATCCAAGCCTTCCCAATGATCATATTGAGGTTTAATTTGTTGGTTGATAAAAGCTAATGCTGACTCATAAGATTTAAAAGAATTTAACTGATCTATAAACTTTTGATAAGCTGACACATCTCCTTTAAACAAATGTTTTATAAAAGCAATCCGATCGTTTAAACCAATATTAATAGTTTTGGCTGATTTTTGATTTGCACCTAAAACATTTTTATTATGCCCATTGAGTTCTAACTTGTTTTTCGGAACAAAAGTCATTTTATTAACCGATTTATAAGGGTTTTCATCTGTCAGTACATTCTTCTCTTTTGGCTTTGTTTCATGTGACTCGAGTACAGAATCTTCTTTATCTTCAATGCCTAAGGCTTCTGAAATCTCAGTCCAAGTCAATTGATCTTGCAACACCTTAATCGCAGCCATTTTTTCAAATAAATCTCGTGAAATTTCATACAACTTGTTAATATCAGATTGCTGAATATTTTGAAGTATCTCTTTACTTAGCAAAGTTAATTCTGCCTTTAAAATGTTGATTAATTCTTTATTATGCTCCATAAGTTATAACTTTCGTCTAAATTAAAATATATCTATCTTTAATTATTTAAAATTAAAATTGTTAATAAAATTTTAGATAGTCATCCATTTATAGACAAAAAATAAATTAATTTCGTATTTACAAAATTAAGTATTTTATTGCAACGAAAAACAATACAACTATGTTTTTAGAAATACCGGTAAATCATAAAGAAAATTTAGGTTGGATAGAAGTCATAACCGGCAGTATGTTTTCGGGCAAAACTGAAGAATTAATCCGTCGGCTTAAAAGAGCCCAGTTTGCTAAACAAAAGGTCGAAATTTTTAAACCCAAAATTGACACACGTTATCATGACACAAATATTGTATCTCATGATAAAAATGCGATTCCTTCAACAGCTGTTTCATCACCACAGGAAATTTTATTACTTGCACAAAATGTTGATGTTGTCGGAATTGATGAAGCGCAATTTTTTTCTGATGAAATTATTGAAGTCTGTAATACTTTAGCCAATAATGGTGTTCGTGTAGTGGTTGCCGGTCTTGACATGGATTTTATGGGCAAACCTTTCGGGCCTATGCCCTACTTAATGGCTATTGCCGAATATGTTACCAAGGTTCATGCCATATGTACACGTACCGGAAATTTAGCGCACTATAGTTACCGTCTTACAGATAATGACAAATTGGTATTACTAGGAGAAACTCAAGAATATGAACCTCTAAGCCGAACTGCTTTTGTAACAGCTATGAAAGAACGCCAAAAGCATAAAAAAAGCTGAAAATGCGAGAAAGCTTTATAGAAATAGACCTAACACGTTTAAATCATAATTGGCAAGTTTTTAAAAACTCAATTCAAGCACAAGGACAAATATTAGCCAACTTAAAAGCTAATGCTTACGGATTGGGAGCTATAGAAATCGGTCGTTTTTTAGAATCAAAAGGCGCTGCTTACTTCTCAGTTGCCTACATTAACGAAGGCATCAGACTGAGAAAAGCCGGAATACAAACTAATTTATTGGTTTTTAATCCGTCTATTGAAGAATTTAAACCTTTAATCACTTACCGCTTAGAGCCTGAAGTCAGTTCAATTTATTATTTAAAAAAACTTATAAATTATCTTCAACAACAGCATATTGAGAATTTTCCCATTCATTTAAAGTTAGATACCGGAATGCACCGTGCAGGCATAACTTCTACCGAAATACCACAACTGATTAACCTTCTTAAAACCCAAAAGGCAGTTTACTTAAAAAGCGTGTTTTCTCACCTGGCTGCGGCCGAAGACCCCTCGGAAGATAATTTTACAAAGCAACAAATACATTTGTTTGACCAATTAAGTAAAACAATAAAACAACGAATAAAAAATCATTTTTTTAGACATTTACTCAATACTGCTGGTGTGTTTAGATTTCAAAAAGCGCAATACGAAATGATTAGACCCGGACTAGGCATATTTGGTTATAATTTAATTAAAAATAGTCAGACAAAATTATTACCCGTAGCACAATTAAAAAGCAAAATTGTGCAAGCAAAAAAAATATCAATCGGTGAGAGCGTCGGTTATAACAGAAAGTTTACGACGACCTCATCAAGTTACATCGGACTAATTCCGCTTGGTTATGCCGACGGTATAGACAGACGTCTAAGTCAAATAGGGTTTAAAGTCAAATGCCGAGGATACAAACTTCCGGTCGTAGGAAATATCAGTATGGATACTATGAGTGTCGATTTGAGCCACACACCTTGTAAACCGGGCGATGAAGTAACTGTTATTGATCATAATACGGATGTTTATGAAATAGCTCAAAAGCTAAACACTATTCCTTATGAAATAATAGCAGGGTTCGCCAGACGATTACCAAAAAAGACAACTTAATAAATCATTTTAAGGTATATATGTATGATAAAAATTAATGTATATTTGTCTTATAAAATCATCATTTATGGAAGTAGTTTGGTATAGTATTTTAGCAATTTTGATTGGAACATACATTCTTTTAGATGGCTATGATATTGGAGCAGGTGTTGCATATTTATTTTTTGCTGATACAGCTGAAGAACAAGATAAAGTTATCAAAAGTATAAGCTCTATTTGGGACGCTAATGAAGTATGGCTTTTGGCATTTGTAGGGCTTTCTGCTGCTTTTTTTCCCCATTATGCCCAAATTTTATTTGATAACTTTGGTGGGTATATCTTGCTTTTTTTACTATTTCTACTTTTAAAAACATTGATATTTAATCTTCTTAACATCTATAAAAATAAACCGCTCTTAAAAAATATTTTAGGTTACTTATTCGGTTTTTTAAATTTAATGTTATTAGTTTTTATTAGTTTAATATTTGCAAATATTTTAAGAGGTTTATATTTTGAATCGACAGAAAAGCTGGCATTTGTAAGTCGACATTTTTCTCCAACATCTCATCAAATCGGTTTTTTTGATTGGTTTACCATTCTTACTGGCAGTATGATATTTATAGGTATATTAATACATGGCTTAGGATGGATTGTCCTAAAAAACAGTGGCGCTTTCAATAGAAAACTAAAAAAAATTATTCAGGCTTTAGCTTTTTTAGAATTAATTTTAATTGGTCTGTTTTTAATTGCTTGGCATATTATCAACCCCTCTATTTTTCATAATTATTTCTCCTACCCTTTTTTATTTATATTTCCTATATTAGCTATAATTTCATTAATAGGACTAATGGGAATAAGAACTTATCCGGGTGAAAATAAAGCCTTTATTTTATCGACTAATTTTATTATTTTTACCTGGTTGAGCCTTATGTCTGTTCTATACCCAAATTTTATTATTCCTTTAGGAAAAGCCAAATTAACTGCCTTTAATGCCGGTTTTGACAATCCAAACCGGTTTTATATAGAATGGTGGATTTTAGTTCTAGGTATTCTCTTATTGATTTATTCCATTATAGTTCATAAATTTATGAAAGGAGAAAAAAACACATAAAAAAACGGCTGTAATAACAGCCGTTTTTTTATAAAATAATCTTCTTTTAATTTTTTTTGTAAATCCAAGCTTGTGGGTTTTGTTCACGTATATCATTCAATTTCTGTTTTGCATCTTCTATATTGTCAAAACCTTCATAAGCAACTATATATAAACCAACTTTATTAGGACCTGTAATAACTGCCTGATAGCCTTGATCTTTTAAAGCTTGAAGTTTATTTTGGGCATTATTTTCATCTTTAAAAGCACCACTAACTATAAAATATATATAATTATTGGACTGATCTGTAACAGTGTTGTTATCAAGAGTATCTTCTGTTGAATTAACAGCCTCATCAGAATTCTCCGTATCATCCATAGTCGCAGATTCAGTAGTATTTTCTCCTGTTTCCTCATTATTATTAAGACCATCATCAGTTGCAGACTGCTCTACTTGATAATCTGTCGAATCAATCATTTGTCCGCTTGTTTCATCAGACTGCTCCGATGTAGAAGAAACATTGGCTTCTGTTTCATCCGGATTAGCAGTATCGTCCTTAGAAAAAAACCAATAAGCACCGCCACCAATCACTAATAAGCCCACAATTAGCCCTATGATTAGAGGGTAATTTAACGTCGATTGTTCTTCTTCGTTTTTTTGGATGTCAAGATCAAAATTTTCCATTAGATTCTTTTATGTGTTAAACACAAAAATATAAATTTTTATTAATTAAAAAAAATTATATTTTTTAAACAAATTAAGAGCCTTTATGAGATAATGTAAATAACTCCACGTAAATAATTTTCATATTCAAAACAAAAGAGCAGCAAAATTGCTGCTCTTTGAAAGATTAAAATATAATAATATGGCTATTCTGCCAATAAAATTACCTGATTATTTTTCATTTCAACAGTTCCGGAATGAATAGGTAAAATTATTTCATTTTGTTCGTATTTAAATTTATTGGCAACTTCATCGGCAACAACCAAATTTTGACCTTTAATACGAACATTGCCTTCTGTTAAAATAGCTACTATAGGCGCGTGATTATTTAACATTTCAAATGTCCCGTTAACGCCCGGAACTACAATGGCTTCAATTTCTCCGGAAAATAAAGCACCCTCAGGTGTCACAATATCTAATTTCATATAAATTTTATTAAAGATTAGTTCTTTACAAGCTGTTAAGTTAACTTAAAAAATCATTCCGGTTGCTATGCAACCGGAATAAAGTTCAAAAGATTATTCAGCTTCTGCCAGCATTTTTTCACCGGCTTCAATGGCATCTTCAATACTACCTTTAAGGTTAAAAGCTGCTTCTGGCAAGTGGTCTAATTCACCATCTATAATCATGTTAAAGCCTTTAATAGTATCTTTAATATCCACCAATACACCCGGAATTCCGGTAAATTGTTCGGCAACATGGAAAGGTTGTGACAAGAAACGTTGTACTCTACGAGCTCGGTGAACGACTAATTTATCATCTTCACTTAATTCTTCCATACCCAAAATAGCAATAATATCTTGTAACTCTTTATAACGTTGCAATATCTCAATCACGCGTTGTGCAGTTTCATAATGCTCTTTACCAACAATTTCAGGTGTTAAGATTCGTGAAGTTGAATCTAATGGATCAACTGCCGGATAAATACCTAACTCAGCAATTTTACGAGATAATACAGTCGTTGCATCTAAGTGGGCAAATGTAGTCGCCGGTGCAGGGTCTGTTAAGTCATCTGCTGGTACATAAACAGCTTGAACAGAAGTAATAGATCCATTTTTGGTAGATGTAATTCTTTCTTGAAGTGCTCCCATTTCACTAGCCAAGGTGGGTTGATAACCTACCGCTGACGGCATCCGTCCTAACAAGGCAGACACTTCTGAACCGGCTTGTGTGAAACGGAAAATGTTATCGATAAAGAACAGTACATCTTTTCCTTCACCGGTACCGGCACCATCACGGAAATATTCTGCAATAGTCAAACCTGATAAAGCTACACGAGCACGAGCTCCCGGAGGTTCATTCATCTGTCCGAAAACAAATGTTGCTTTTGATTCTTCAAGAGCTTTTCGGTCTATTTTACTAATATCCCAACCACCTTTTTCCATAGATTCCATGAACTCGTCTCCGTATTTGATAATACCCGACTCTAACATTTCACGTAGCAAATCGTTTCCTTCACGAGTTCGTTCACCAACACCTGCAAATACAGATAATCCACCATGCCCTTTAGCAATGTTATTAATCAACTCCTGAATCAAAACTGTTTTACCAACACCGGCACCACCAAACAAACCGATTTTTCCACCTTTTGAGTAAGGCTCAATCAAATCGATAACTTTGATACCGGTATATAAAGGTTCTGTTGAAGTTGACAATTGATCAAATTTAGGAGCCGGCTTATGAATTGGACTTCCGTTATCACCATCTTTGGGCATAGGTTCCATTCCATCGATAGGTTCGCCGATAACATTAAATAAACGACCAAATACTTTTCCTTTGGGCATTTTAATAGGTGAACCAAGGAGCTCTACTTCTTTGCCTCTTTGTAAACCGTCAGTAGAATCCATAGCAATAGTCCGGACGGTATTTTCACCGGTATGTTGTTGTACCTCTAAAATGACTTCTTGCCCGTCGGGACGGGTAACTTTCATTGAGTCATATATTTTGGGAAGACTAATATTCTCACCTTCAAAAACCACATCGATAACCGGACCGATGATTTGAGATATTTTTCCTTTTTGTTGTGACATTATATTATATTTTAATCTGTTTTGTTTTTAAATTAATTTTTTAAGGCTTCTGCACCACTTACAATTTCTAAAATTTCACCTGTAATAACAGCCTGACGGGCTTTGTTATATTGCAAGGTCAATTCGTCTTTCATATCTTTGGCATTATCAGTAGCTTTATGCATAGACGTCATTCTTGCACCATGCTCTGATGCCCAGGCATCTCTGATGGCTTTATAAAATTGCGTCCTTAAAGATTTAGGAATCAACTCCAAAACAATTTCTGCTTGAGATGGCTCATAAATAAAATCTAAAGCCACTTTACTTATTTCGTCCGATTCGGTTTTTATAGGCAAAAACTGTTCTGTAATAACTATTTGTGTTGCAGCATTTTTAAACCGGTTGTATATCAGAATAACTTCATCATATTTCTTATCTATAAAATCATTCATGATTTTTTGGGCTATCTTGGCTACATTTTCATAAGTCAAATCATCAAATAATTCACTTTTATTATCAACAACCTTATATTTCTTAGATAATTGATCATAAGCTTTTTTTCCAATGGTCAATAATTCTACATCTTTATCTTTATACTTATTTTCAATTAAGCTACTGGTTAACTTGATGATATTGGTATTAAGTGCACCGCACAATCCTCGATTAGAAGTAATGGGAACCAAAAGCACCTTTTTCACTTCTCTTTGTGCAGCATAATCTCCTCCTAAATCCTTATCGAGATTGGCGCTCAAACCTGCTAACAATTCTGTTAACTTTTCGGCATAAGGACGCATTTTCTCAATAGCATCTTGGGCTTTTTTTAATTTGGCAGCCGATACCATTTTCATTGCATTGGTAATTTGCATGGTACTACCAACAGATTGAATTCTGGTACGTATGTCTTTTAAATTGGCCATATATTATATATTTTCAGAACTATGTTCTTTTATTGTTTGTATTTGGCAGCAACTTCTATGGCTGCAGCTGTCAACACATCGGCTATTTCATCATTCCATTTACCCGAACGGATTGCATCGAGCGTATCTCGATATTTAGCATTGAGATAATCTAAATAATCGCGTTCAAACTCTTTAACTTTGTCAACCGGCACATCTTTTAAAAGATTTTTGGTTCCGGCAAAAATAATCGCAACTTGCTCTTCCACAGGCATTGGTTGATGTTGTCCTTGTTTTAAGATTTCAACATTGCGATGTCCTTTTTCAATAACCCCTAAGGTTACCGGATCTAAATCAGAACCAAATTTTGCAAAAGCTTCTAATTCGCGGAATTGTGCTTGGTCAAGTTTTAAAGTTCCGGCAACTTTTTTCATTGGTTTAATTTGCGCAGAACCACCGACACGCGATACGGAAATACCTACGTTAATGGCCGGACGAACACCCGAATTAAAGAGATCTGATTCTAAGAAAATCTGACCATCGGTAATAGAAATAACGTTAGTTGGGATATAAGCGGATACGTCTCCTGCTTGTGTTTCAATAATTGGTAATGCTGTTAATGATCCTCCTCCTTTGAGCATAGGTTTTAAAGGTGCGGGCACATCATTCATTTTCTTAGCGACTTCATCATTATTAATGACTTTGGCTGCACGTTCTAATAAACGAGAATGCAAATAAAAAACATCACCGGGGTAGGCTTCACGTCCCGGCGGACGTCTTAATAAAAGCGAAATTTCACGATATGCAACTGCTTGCTTTGATAAATCATCATAAACAATTAAGGCAGAACGTCCGGTATCTCTAAAATATTCGCCTATAGCAGCGCCGGCATAAGGAGCATACACTTGCATAGGTGTAGGATCTGATGCATTTGCAGCAACAATAGTAGTATAAGCCATGGCGCCGGCATCTTCTAAGGTTTTATGTATTTGTGCTACTGTGGAAGCTTTTTGTCCAATTGCAACATAAATAGCATATACCGGCTCTCCTTTATCGTAAAATTCTTTTTGGTTTATAATTGTATCAATAGCTACGGTGGTTTTACCGGTTTGACGGTCTCCAATGATTAACTCTCGTTGACCTCGACCGATAGGAATCATAGCATCAATAGCTTTAATACCGGTTTGTAAAGGTTCGTTTACCGGTTGACGGTAAATAACTCCGGGGGCTTTACGTTCTAATGGAAGGATGATTTTGTCACCTTGAACAGGACCTTTCCCATCTATAGGCTCGCCTAATGTATTTACTACACGACCAATAATACCTTCGCCAACAGGAATTGATAAAATACGATTTAAACGTTTAACGTTTGATCCTTCTTTGATGTCGGTATATGGGCCTAAGATTACTATCCCTACATTATCTTCTTCTAAATTTAATACCACACCTTCTGAACCGTTATCAAATTCTACCAGTTCTCCATATTGTGCATTATTCAAGCCATATGCTAAAGCAATCCCGTCACCAACTTGTAAGACGGATCCGGTCTCCTCTATAGAAGCCTGAGAATCGACGCCGGCAAGTTGTTCTTTGATGATTGCCGAAATTTCTGATGGTTTTATTTCTGCCATAATATATTATATTTTTATGCTTCTAATTTTGATTTTATTTTAGCCAATTTTCCGGATACGCTGGCATCATAACGCATATCATCCAAGTTAAGAATAAAACCGCCAATCAAACTCGGATCGACAGTATTAGTTAAATGGATTTGACCACTTCCGGTAAAGTCTTTGATTTTATTTAAGAGCTGTTTTTTTAAATTATCGGTTAAAGGCACAGCTGAGATAACTTGTGCATCTTTTATACCTTTGTTTTCCTTGTATAGATTATCAAAAGATACTGCAATGTCATGCAACAAGTTGAGTCGATCTTTTTGCCCCAATAATTGAATTAATTTATTGGTAAGATCTGAAATTTTTCCTTTAAAAATTTTTTGAACTATAGTCAATTTTTTGGAAGCAGCAATAGTCGGATTCTTTAAAACTTTGTTTAAATCCGGATTTTCTTCAAAGGTTTTTTGAATCAGTTGCATGTCTTGTTGAATGCGCTCTAACTGATCGGTAGATAACTCATAAAGTGCTTTAGCATAGCGTTTGGCTGCTTTCATATTAGTTTAATTTAATTTCTGAAACCAATTTCTCAGCTTGTTTTAATTGTTGTTCTTTATCTTTAAGCTCTTCGCCTAAAACTTTTTCGGCGATACTAATAGATAATTCAGAAACTTGATTTTTAAGTTCTTTGATAGCCGCTTGTTTTTCACTTTCAATAACTTGTTTTGCTTTTTGAATTTCTTTGTTGGCTTCTACTTTAGCTTCTTCACGTGCTTTGCTTATAATTTGTTCTTTAAGCACTTTGGCTTCTTTGAGCATTTGATCTCTTTCGGCACGCGCTTCATTCAAAATTTTCTGATTATCTGCTTTTAACCGTGCCATTTCTTCACGGGCTTTATCGGCTTCTAGTAAGGCCTCTTCAATAGATTGCTCGCGTTCTTTAACGGCATTTAAGATGGGTTTCCAAGCAAATTTTTTGAGTAACCAAAAAAAGATCAAGAAAAATAAAGTCATCCAAAAAATTAGCGTTTCTGGTGATGTTAGATTCATATTTTTTATTTTTTATTTTTACTGTTTTTAGCTATAAGAAAGAAAATCTTAAACCAACCGTTTAAGATTTTCTTTCAGCAATTCGGATTACTTAATCATGGCTACAACTACCGCAAATAATGCAACACCTTCTACAAGGGCAGCAGCGATAAGCATAGCTGTTTGAATTTTGTTTGCGAATTCAGGTTGACGTGCCATAGCTTCTGTGGCTGATCCCCCGATTCTTCCGATTCCGATTCCTGCGCCGATTGCTGCCAATCCTGCGCCGATTCCTGCTAATGATCCCATAATTTATTGTTTTTTAGGGTTAATACTTGTTTAAAATTTATTATGCTGTTTGTTTATGAGTCTCTGCATCATGTTCATGCCCATGGTCTTCTAAGGCTAATCCAATGAATAAAGCCGATAAAATGGTAAAAATATAAGCTTGTATAAAAGCAACCATTAGTTCTATAAAGCTCATGAATATAACAAAAAATCCTGAAACAGGTGCTGCTATTAAAGTGCCGCTTATAAAGATTAAAGCGACTAAACTAATTATTATGGTGTGTCCGGCCAGAATATTGGCAAACAACCGAACCATCAAAGCAAAAGGCTTGGTAAACATACTCAATATTTCAATTGGAATCATTATAGGCCATAAAGCCTTAGGCACATCCGGTGTAAAAATATGCTTCCAATAATATTTATTACCACTTAATGTTGTTATTATAAATGTAAATGTAGCTAATACAAAAGTTATATATATATTTCCGGTTAAATTATATCCAAAAGGTGAAAAGGGAATAAGCCCTATAAGGTTACTAAATAAAATAAAAAAGAAAACTGTTAATAGATACGGCATATACTTTTCATATTTGTCTTTTCCAATATTAGGAATAGCCACTTCATCGCGCAAAAACACAATAATCGGTTCAACAAAACCGGCTATCCCCTTAGGTAGTTTTTTAGGGTTTTGATATACTTTTGCTGAAAAATACATGACTAAAAATAAAAGGGAAAAAGTGAAAAGAATACCAATAACATTCTTTGTGATTGAAAAATTTAAAGGCCGTGTTTTAAAATCAAAAACCGAAGGATGTTCTGTGTTTTTTAATTTATCTGCATAGTAAATAACTTCATGTTTTCTCACAAAACGATTTCCTTTATTATCTGTCACCACAACTTTTCCTTCATTGTCTCCCTTAAACTTGCTTGATGGAAAAATACTAAAACCTTTATCTGTCCATAATATAACAGGTAAATGAAAAATTTTATGAGTAAAAGGTAATTCAAATCTATAATCATGAGAATCAGACAAATGATGAGCTACTAACGCACCTACATCAAACTGTTCTTTTTCAGTAGATTCGGTTTTATGGCCTTCCGTATTACTTTTGCCATGTGCGTCTGCTTCATGAGTTTGAGCAAAAAGGGCAAAATTTCCTAAAAATAAAGCTAAGAATAAGTATCTTAATATTTTATGCATCATGTCTTGTCATAGATTTCTGCAAAAGTACTATTTTTTTTTATTTCAGCAATTTTTTTTTGAATTTTGACTGTACTTTAAATTGGTAATTTAC
>WGBX01000137.1 GCA_015494075.1 Flavobacteriaceae bacterium | reverse complement strand
CTATAATACACCATTCTTATGAAAACAAAAATATTATTACTAACCTTATTTATTACTTCTTTTTCTTCAATTGCTCAAGTAGGTATAAATACCGATGGGTCAGCACCCGATGCATCAGCCATGTTAGATATTAAATCTAATACAGCCGGAATGCTTATTCCGCGTATGACAGCCGCAGAACGAGATAATATTACCACACCTGCAACAGGTTTAATGGTGTATATTACAGATGATAATTATTTTTATTATTATGATGGCACCAATTGGAAGGCCTTTGAAAACGCAGGTCAAGCATGGTTGCTAAATGGCAATAGCGGTGTAACAACTTCACAATTTTTAGGAACGACTGATGCTGTTGATTTAATTATTAAAACGAATAATATTACCCGGGCAACTATCAATAGTAATGGAGAATTTGGACTAGGATCTGTACCTGTTTCTAGTGTTAAATTTTATACATATGATACCAGCCATACTTATACCGGATATTTTCAAAATGGACAAACCGACACCGATAATATTGGTGTTGTAGGCGATGTGAGTGTTAGTGATTATTATGGTCGAGGGGGTGTTTTTTATGGTGGTTATCAAGGAGTTTATGCACAAGTATTGCCTACCGGTAGTAATTATTATTATGGTGTATACAGCCGAGTCGAAGGCGGTACAGGTTATAATTACGGCATGCGTTCAAAAGTATCCGGTGATGGTTATAATTTAGGGGCTTATGCAACAGTAGACGACACGGCAGGTGGTGCCAATGCCATAAATTATGGTTTTGATGCCAAGCTTACTGGTGATGGTAAAAATTATGCTTTTTTAGCTGATGTTAGTGGCGCAGGAACCAACTATGGTTTTTATGGAGTTTTTGATGTAGCTAATGGAAATGGAAGTATTGCTCACTTTAGTAATTTAAATGCGAATGGTATTGGAGCAGTTGCTAATGGAAACAATTTGGCAACATATTATACACCAACAGATGGAGCAGGTTTAGTTGCTAACGGAAGTTTGATTGGAATGGTTGGTTATACTGATTATGATGATGCTAATGCAATTGCGGTTTATGGTAAATATAAGGGTACGACCAACACGCATGCTACAGGTATTTATGGTTATTCGGCACCGGCAGCAGGTTTTGGCTATGGCGTAAAAGGTTATGGCGGTTATATTGGTGTTTATGGTGAAACCGATGCTAATGGTTATGCAGGTGTTTATGGTTCTGCACCTTCCAATAGCAGTTCTACTTCTTCGCCTTATGCTATTTATGCCAATGGCGATTTGGGTTCTTCTGGTGCCAAAAACTTTTTAATAGATCATCCGTTAGATCCGGAAAACAAATTTCTAAAACATTTTAGCTTAGAATCTGATGAAATATTAAATATGTATCGCGGAAATGTAATCTTAGACAATAAAGGAAGTGCTACTATCAAATTGCCCGATTATTTTATGGCTATTAATGTTAATTATAGTTATGTTTTAACACCCGTAGGCAATCCCGCACCAAATTTATATGTAGCCAAAGAAATTAATAACCGTGGTAAATTTGTAATTGCAGGTGGCCGTCCCGGGCAAAAAATTTCATGGTATGTATATGCACAAAGAAATGATCCTTATATACAACAACATCCTGAAAAATTAAAAGTTGAAGTTAAGAAAAATGCTCAATTAAAAGGCAAGTATTTAATACCTGAATTGTATCACCAGCCGGATTCTAAGGCTATTTACCGGCCGGCAGGTACACATCTTAAAGAAAACTCCGTAAAAAATACCGGCCGTCCCAAGCAACCGGTTAGCGATGTTAAAAAAAATTCAATAATATTACCTGTTAAAACACCTTGAAAATTTGCTTAAATTTAAAGCCAAAAGCTGCACCAGACGGTGCAGCTTTTTTTGTATTAATAAGACTTCATTTATAATTTTTTGTCTTAATATCATATTTTAACTCAGCGCTTTGCAAAACATTCTAAATCCTTAACAATTTGTCATTTTTTTTGATAATTATTTTGTAAAACTAGATGTATTCATATTAAATGTATAAAATATTCAATTTATTAACTTAAATAAATAGTTTGTTTAATTTTTTTTAATAAATTTGCATAATATTAATGATAATTTTGTTTTGTTATGAAATGGTTGAATTTACTTTTATTATTTGCTATCGGTAATTTTAATATAATTGCTCAAGTGAGCATAAATACAGATGGTAGTACTCCTGATGCTTCTGCTATGTTGGATGTTAAATCTACAAGTAGCGGTCTTCTTATCCCTCGAATGTCTGCTGCCGATAGAGATGCTATAGCTTCACCTGCCACCGGTTTGTTGGTTTATGTTACTGACGATAATAATTTTTATACTTATGATGGGGCGCAATGGGTCAATTTATCTACACAATCAGATGAAGATTGGCAAATTAGCGGAGATGATCTATACAGTATTCCCAGTGGAAATGTAGGTATAGGAACAACCACGCCCAGAGAAAAATTAGAAATTAATGGAAAAATTAGGGGCGGAGATACTTATCAAGGCGCTATTCAAATTCAATCGGATTATGGTTATACTATAATTGGGGCGAGAAATAACAGTTTTTCACATTTTTATACAGACAAACCGCGATTTTATTTTAACAAACAAATTATAGTTGATGAAGGAATTGTCAGTAGTTATAATGAAGATTTACAACTGCAGACAGGATATATAACTCGTATGACTTTTTCTAATGATGATGGTAGCGTTGGTATTGCGACAGCACCAGATTCAAACAATTTAATTACAGCAGCAAGTGGTGATTTTACAAATGTTCAATTAGTATTAAATACCCAAACTGAAGGTGTTGGGTTAGTAGCATTAGGAAATAATATAACATCTTATTGGACTAGATCAGATGGCGCCGGTATTATAGCCAATGGCACAAATGTTGCTATTCATGGTTTTACAGAACTAGATGATGATAATGCTGTGGCTATACAAGGTAACTATCAAGGAACGACGAGAAATGATGCTACCGGTGTAATTGGTTATTCTATGCCAAAGGCAAAATACGGTTATGGCGTAAAAGGTTATGGTGGAAATATTGGAGTATATGGTTATACAGATAATAGTGGATGGTTTGGTGTATATGCAGAAGGTGATTTAGGTGCTTCCGGGACCAAATCTTTTGCCATTGATCATCCCTTAGATCCAAGTGGTAAAATTTTAAAACATTTTAGTATTGAATCAGATGAAGTTTTAAATATGTATAGAGGTGTTATTAAGTTAGACGCTAATGGTAAAGCTAAAGTGCATTTGCCTAAGTATTTTAAAGCTATTAATAAAAATTACAGCTATCATTTGACTCCTATTGGAAAATCAGCTCCTGATTTATATATCCAAAAAGAAATAGGTAGCTCTGCTACTTTTGTTATTGCAGGTGGACAGCCCTACCAAAAAGTTGCTTGGACAGTTATAGCTGACAGAAACGATTTGTATTTACAGAAAAATCCGGCTAAACGACAAACAGAAATTAAAAAAACAGGTGCTCAAAAAGGTCGCTATATTCAACCTGAATTATACAATAAATCCAGAAAATTATCCCTTTTCAAAAAAAACAATATTATAAAAAAGAAAATAATTAATAATGAGAAACAACAATAGAACTCTATTAAGCTTACTTTTAACTTTTTTAAGTTTATCGCTTTACGCACAAGTAGGAATCAATACAGATGGCAGCAGTCCTGATGCTTCTGCCATGTTGGACATTAAGTCTACTAGTAGTGGTCTTCTTATTCCGAGAATGACAGTTGCTGACAGAGATGCTATAGCTTCACCGGCGACAGGTTTAATGGTATTTATAACCGATGATAATAGTTTTTATTATTATAATGGTACTGAATGGGTCAATTTATCTACACAGCCCGATGAAGACTGGCAAGTAAATGGTGATGATTTATACAGCATACCCACGGGTAATGTGGGTATTGGTACTAGTACACCAGAAAAAAAATTGGAAGTTAACGGAGAAATTAAACATGGAAATGCTTTAAGTATTTATAGTAATTCTTCGGGAGGAACTCGTGAATGGGTTACTTTTAACAGCCCTGATAATGGATACGGTGATAATGTTTTTTTAGGCGCGGGTGGAACCACGGTGATTGCTTCCGGAGAAGCCGCTACGACTACAAAAAACAATATTGACACCACCAACGGACATGAAACTTTTTATATTTCATCTGATAACAACTTTAAATTAACCAATAATTTACAAGACGGTTGGGATACAAGGATAGAAGCTCTTCAAATAGATCGCGATAGAGATTGGCATGTTGATATGAAGAGATTTTATTTGCACGATTCTGTTTCTGACAATCATAGTATTCGCTTTATGGCGCGAACCGATTATAATTATGGCTATGGACTTTCTATTTCTCCGGGCCAAGGTTTGGCTGTAGGTAGTGGCGAATCAGGAAATTCAGTTTATAATAATGTTAATTTGGCTAATGTTGAAATTCTTTATTTATCATCTGATAACAAAAACGACAATGAAGCTATAAAATTTATAACCAGCCTTCAAGATGGTTGGGATAGTCGTATAGAAGCTATGACTATTATAGGAAATGGAAATGTAGGTATTGGTACAAATACACCCGGTGAAAAACTAGATATAAACGGTGCTATGCATTTGACTCCGGGAGATGCACCTGCAACACCTGATGAGGGTGATATGTATATGGATGCAACAACTCATAAATTAAGAGTTTATGATGGAACAATCTGGCATGACTTGTGGTAAAACATAATTTAAAATAATTTAAAGCACGCTAAACAGCGTGCTTTTTTATATCAAATTAAAATGGTATTTTAGCCTGCAAACTTTTAAGTATGACACAAAAGACTTCATCAGGTTTAAATCAGCCACAACTTATGGGGCATCCCATTGGTTTATTTGTTTTATTTTTTACCGAAATGTGGGAGCGTTTCAGCTACTATGGTATGCGAGCTTTATTGATATTATTTCTTACTTCCAAATTAATAGAAGGAGGTTGGGAATGGGATAAAACTAGAGCATATGCTTTATATGGCTGGTATGTTATGCTCGTTTACTTTTTACCGATGTTAGGTGGCTGGCTGGCTGACAATAAATGGGGACATGTAAAAACAGTTATAATTGGCGCATTAATCATCACGATGGGGCACGCAGCATTAGCAATTGCTGATTTGAATATCGGCATAGATTTAAGTTTTGTATTTTATATTGGGCTTTTACTTTTGGTAATAGGTACCGGTTTGTTTAAACCTAATATGTCTTCAATAGTAGGAAAAATGTATCCGCCACATAGTTCTAAAAAGGATGGAGCTTACACTATTTTTTATATGGGAGTTAACTCAGGAGCTTTTATAGGAACATTATTAGTAGGTTGGATTGGTGAGCATTATGGTTGGAAATTCGGTTTTGGTTTGGCTGGAATATTCATGTTATTCGGTTTATTACAATTTTATTTTGCTCGCAATATTTTTGGTGAAGCCGCAAACAATCCGCAACCTAAAAAAATAGATCTGCCACCGGAAGAGTTGGCTAAAAGAGTGCCATTTACATTATTAGAACAAATCTTAGCCGGAACAGGCGCAGCATTTGCTTTATTATGGGTTATTCATGGTCTTTTTAAAGTTATAACCGGAACCGGTCATTTTTTACCCGAAAATATTTTGACTTTACATTTAGGTAGCCAAGATTTTATATTAGGTTTTGCTGATATTTTATTTCCTGTATCTTTATTATTATTTGCCTTTTTAGGCTTAAAAAGATTATTTAAATATGATACTATTGAACGTGACAGACTAAAAGTTATATTTATAATTGCTTTTTTTGTTATTGCTTTTTGGGCCAGTTTTGAACAAGCAGGTACTACTATGACCATTTTTGCACGAGATTATACCGCCCGGGTATTAAGTGACCAATGGGCTTTGATTTATAAAATTGTTGATACGGTTATATCTATTTTGCCTATGTTGGTTTTAACTTATGTTATTTACCGTTTGGCCAAAGCCATTTTTGTGCAATATCCTTTAACGGTACTATTTACTTCTTTGAGTTTTTTCATTATCTGGATTTTGGTTTTAACACGGGTATATGATAAATTACATGTTGATAATCCGATTGTTGATACGACTTGGTTTCAGATTTTAAATCCGGTATTTATTATCAGCTTAGCACCTTTGTATTCAAAAGTATGGCAACGGTATAAATTATCAGCAGCCCAAAAGTTTTTCATAGGTTTCATATTTTTAGGAAGTGGTTTTGGACTTTTGTCTTTGGGAGCTTCCACCATACCATTAGGCGCTAAAACGGCAGCCGTTAGTATGATTTGGTTAATTTTAGCCTATTTACTTCACACAATGGGAGAATTAGCGATTTCACCGGTAGGCTTATCTTATGTTAGCAAGTTGGCTCCCTTGCGTATGACCGGATTTATGTTTGGTATCTGGTATATTTTTACAGGTTTGGCTAATAAATTATCAGGATTAATGGCAGAAGCCTCTGATAGTATAGCCAATAATTATGGAATATCTACTTTTTTTATGATTTTTACGATTGTACCTTTCATGGCCGGATTTTTAATTTTAGCCTTAAATCCTTTCATGAAAAAATGGATGCATGGCGTATCATAAAGTTTTAGCTTAAAATTGCTTTTATCCGTGCATATATGCATGGTGATTGTTGTAGTATTAGCCTTTTTAGCCATGGTAAGCTCTGATTACCTTTTAAGAAAGATGCATATTTTTTGGTTTGATTTTTAATAAATTTTCGAACTTCTGCTTGTAATAGCCGGTCTTTGATTTGCATATTTAAAAAGGCTAACTCTTTTAAATATAAAAAATATTGCATTGGAAAAACAGAAGTTTTTTCTGTTAATGTTTTATGCTCAAAAAGTACCTGCATACGGTTTAAGCTATTTTTCATTCCTTGTACGTGTTTGGTATTTGCCGGGCTATTCGTAATAGATTTCGGATGTATAATATAATGATAAGCTGCAAATAAACTATTGTTAACACGTTTTGCAATTGAAAAAGCTTGTAGCACCATTGCCATATCCTCATAATACCCCTTATCAAAAAAGAGTTTATGACGTTTTAAGAAATCTTTATGCCATAATTTACCACAGGCTTTAGGCTCTATAAAAACACCTTGATGAAAGTATTCTATACCGGATATCGGTTTGGTAAAATGCTGTAAATTTTCGGGAAGTAGTGTTTTTGATTTATTTTCATGGCGGATATATTGCGCTTGTAAAATATCTAAATTTTCTTGTTTTGCTTTTGAATATAAGACTTCTAAAGCATTCAAATGAATATAATCATCGCTGTCTAAAAAGAAGATAAATTCGCCTTGTGCTGCTTTTATACCGGTATTACGGGCGGCACCTAGTCCAATATTTTGATTATGTTTAATTACTTTTACACGTTTATCTAAGGCTTGATATTGCTTTAAAATACTTAATGTTTGATCTGATGAGCCATCATCGATCAATATAATTTCAATATTTTTTAAGCTTTGATCCAGACAACTTTGTATAGCTTTATTGACAAAATTTTCAGAATTAAAACACGGAATAATGACAGAAACTTTGGGTAATTTTATCATCTTAAATAAAATTTACTTCAGGATGCAAATTAATCTCAAATTTTTGTTTAATATCAGCTATTATTTTATCAGCCAAAGCTTTTATTTGTTTGCCGGTAGCACCGCCATAATTTACTATAACTAAAGCTTGTTTTGGATGTACTCCAACGGGCCCGAATTGTTGTCCTTTCCAACCGGCTTTTTCAATAAGCCAACCTGCCGGAATTTTATATACTTCTTTCTGATTAGTTTTATAAAAAGGCATATCCGGATATTTAAGGAGGAGTTGCCGCCTTTTTCTATCACTAATATATGGATTTTTAAAGAAACTACCGGCATTACCTGTTTTGTTTGGATCAGGTAATTTAGATTGCCTAATTTTTATAACAGCCTGAGCAATGTCCTCTAAATTTGGTTGTAATTTATTTTGTTGTTTCAATACTTCTTGAATGGCACCATAGTCCATTTTCAAAATGTGATGTTTTTTAGTCAATTTAAAATGGACTTCATTTATAAAATATAGCCCTTTATTTTCAGGTTTTTTAAAAATAGAATCTCTGTATTTAAATTGGCAAGCAGTATTATCAAATTTTTTAGGTACACAATTGGTCATGTTTAAAGTATGTACTAGTGTAATAACATCTTTAACCTCTGCACCATAGGCGCCTATATTTTGTATGGGTGCTGTACCTACTTTTCCGGGAATTAAAGCCAAATTTTCAATTCCGCCATAATTATTTTCAACAGCCCACATAACAAAGTCATGCCAATTTTCACCGCCTTTAACAGCTACGGTAATATGTGTTTCGGTTTCTTCAATTATTTTTTTTCCTTTGATATTATTATGTATTACAATCCCCTTGAAGTCTTTTAGAAACAAAATATTACTACCACCTCCTAAAATTAATTTAGGCATTTCGGGCAGATCATCAATGATTGTCAGTAGTTGCTCTTCGGAATCAATATCAGTAAACCAGTCGGCTTTTACTTCTACACCAAATGTATTATAAGGTTTTAATGAAAAGTTTTTTTGCATCCATTTATTTTTTTTGATTATATACTGCAACAGCTTTTTTTATCAGTTCGGCTGCTCGTTTCAAATCTTTTTGATTAAGGACGTATGCTATACGAATTTGTTTTTCTCCTTGTCCCGGTGTTGAGTAAAATCCGGCAGCCGGCGCTACCATCACAGTCTCATTTTGATCATTAAATGATTCTAGTAACCATTGCGCAAATTTTTCGGCATTATCAACCGGCAATTCAGCAATAACATAAAATGCACCTTTGGGAGCAGCTACTTTTATACCGGGGATTTCTTGTAGATTTTCAATTAAAGTATCACGACGTTGTTTATATTCACTAATGACTTCTTTAAAATAGTGTTGAGGTGTCTTTAAGGCAGCTTCGGCTGCAATTTGACCCAAAGTAGGTGGACTTAAACGTGCCTGTGCAAACTTCATGGCAGTTTGCATCAATTTATTGTTTTTAGTAATTAGTGTGCCTATGCGTGCACCACACATGCTGTATCGTTTGGAAACGGAATCGATGATAATAGCATGTTCATCCATCCCTTGTTGGTGTAAAATAGAGTGGTGTCTGTGGTTATCGTAAATAAATTCGCGATATACTTCATCGGCAATAATGTAAATATCATATTTTAATGCCAAATTGCGAAGCTGTTTTACTTCTTCTTTGTCATATACATAACCGGTTGGATTGCCCGGATTACTATACAAAATAGCTTTGGTTTTTGGGGTGATTAATTTTTCAAACTCAGCTATTGGAGGTAAAGCAAAATTTTGTTCTATGCTAGCTTTAATAGGAACTACATTTACAGCATTTTGCTTGGCAAAACCATTATAATTAGCATAAAATGGCTCAGGAATAATAATTTCATCGCCAGGGTCAGCTATGCTGCCAATAGCAATAGCTAAAGCCTCTGAACCGCCCGTGGTGACTAATATATCTTCAGATTTTATGTCAATTTGATTGTTTTGGTAATAATTTGCTAGTTTTTTCCTATAAGACTCATAGCCTTGAGACGGACTATAAGCAATAAGATCCAGATTTATGTTTTTAAGTGCTTTTATTACATTTTCGGGTGTTTTAATATCCGGTTGGCCTATGTTTAGATGATAGACTTTAACACCCTTTTTTTTTGCTGCATCGGCAAATGGCACCAATTTTCTAATAGGTGATGCCGGCATGGTTTGTCCTTTTATTGATATTCCTGGCATGAGATTTTGTTTTGAAACAAATTTAATAATAATATATGAGCTGACAGAAATGTATAGGATGAAAATTTTACTTAAAAATTTACATGTTTTTCCGAGACATATTTTTGTTCATATGGCTCTTATG
>WGBX01000136.1 GCA_015494075.1 Flavobacteriaceae bacterium | reverse complement strand
GATTCAGGCTTCATACGCAAGGGACATTTTAATTTTGGTATTAGTTCTAACGGATTAGGCTATGTTAAGACAAATGTGACTGTTACTGATGATTCAAACATTTCGCAAGATAATTCCTATGATTATGCAACCTACATTTTAGGCTTTGATGCCGGTTATTTAATATCTGATCAAATACAAATCGGTCTTTTTACCAATTTAAACGTAATCAGTAACAATTCAGATACTACAACCAAATATTTTGGTATTGGACCAAAAGTAAATTACTACTTCAAATCTAATACTGAATTAGTACCTTTTATATCTACCTCCGGCGGTTATTTTTATGAAGAAACTAACTTATATTCACGAGAAGGCTACACATGGAATTTAGGTGCCGGCCTTTCTTATTTTCTCAATAAACATATCGCTTTTCAAGCACTATTACAATATCAATATAAAACTTATGACTTTTATTCAAAACTTTATTATGTTGTTGATCCTAACAATGTACCCGAAACGCCCGGTTATAATACTTCTCAAATTAATTTTAACATAGGTTTTTCAATATTTTTATGATGTTTTATAAACCTATTAAATGTTTAACTTACTAAAAATCTTCTGTAATGAAAAAATATATTCTTTTTAGTTTCTTATTTTTAAGCCTGCAATTTTGGGCTCAAAATTCTCAAAATGACACACAAGTCAACATAAATAAAGGCCAACTTTTAGTAGGCTTATCAAGTTCTAATTTTAATTTTCAATATATTCTTGACAGTAATGAACCCGGACAAAATAGTGATGCTTTCTATTCAGGCGATCTTAATGCCTATTACTTTGTCAAAAAGAATGTAGGCTTAGGCGCTTTTGTAAGCTATAGATATAACGATTTTTTAGAAATTAATTATGACAAACGTTATTATATTGTAGTAGGACCACAGCTCCGGATGTATTTTAATTCTAAAAGTAAAACTATACCATTTTTAGAAGTCGGTGGTGGCTATATCAATTTTTTAAAAATTGATACTGATGGTTTTTTATTTTCAACCACTTTAGGAAGCTCGTTTTTCCTGAACAAAAATATTGCAATAGATGCCGGTATAAATTTCACACATTCAAATTACAATTATATTAATCCATTAGTAAACTTTGACACTTCAAGTTCTATCTCAACTAACAGCTTTGGTTTCTTATTAGGGTTATCTTTAATTTTATAAATTAAGCTATGAATTTACTCACAAGCCCTGTGCTAGTCACAGGGCTTGTTAAATAAAATAAATTGCAAAAGTTTTTTATTCCCGTTTAGCTTTGAGCTCAATTTTTAAGTCAATTTGATCCGGAACTGTCCAACCATTTTGATCATCAGTGTAAGGTCTTTTGGGCGACATTCTGTATATGCCCCAATCTGTACGGTCAATAGAAAACTTTTCGGAAGTCATTGTCAAGTTGTTTTTTTCTATTTTAATCTGTGCTTTAAAACTAATACAGTTTGTAATACCGTGCATTGTAAAATCACCTGTAAGTTTGTACCATTCATCGGGTAGTTGTTGTATTTCTTCTAATTTAAAAATAGCATAAGGATATTTATCTGCTTCAAAAAATTCGTTTTTTAGTGTATTTTCAAAAATCATTACAGCAGTCCCATATTGTTTAGAATCCATATCTAAATCTTTAATTCTATGCATATCAATGATAAAAGTACCGGCAACAGGCTTTAATTTTTTATCAATAACAAAGCCGCCATCCTTTAATTTGATTAACCCATTATGCTTATCGCATTTCCAAAAAACTTTACTTTGAAGTGTGTCAACTTTGTAAAAAAAATAGTTTTGGGCCTGAATTTTATAAACAAATAATCCGGCTGAAAACAGTATTAAATAAAGAAATTTTTTCATTAAAATTTATTTTTTAGTTTGGCCCATATCTTGCCAAATCCCTGTAGCTAAGCCTTTTTCATTAATAAAACCTTTAATACTTTCCGGAACATTTTTTGCACCTTTAAAATTAGTACTTTCAAACTCTGTACCGAAAAAATTACAACCATACAAATCAGCACCTGAAAAGTCGGCGCCTTGTAAATGTCCTCCTTGAAAATTAGCGTGTCTGAGCTTGGCGCCTATAAAAGTTGAACCTTCAAGCCCACCACCTGTAAAATCGGCATATGAAAAATCGGTACTATCCAACTTAGAATCTTTTAATACAGCTCTGATCAACTTAGCTTTTACGGCACGACTTCCTGTAAAATCAGCTTCTACAAATTCTGTATCTTTCATTAAGGCACCGGTAAAATCACAATCGCGCAAAATAGCAAAATGGCCTTCCATGCCAAACATATTTGCACCTCGAAAACTTGAATGGCTCAAATCGGCATAATTAACATGTACATGAAATAAACGTGATTGATCAAAATTGCAGTAAGTCAAATCAGCTCTATCAAATAGGCTCCAACGAATATCTGCTGCTCTGAAATCACTTCTTGTAAAATTGGTATTTTCGGCTCTGGCAGAACGAAAAGACGCGCCTCTAAAATCGGAATGTCTGATTTGTTCATCTGACCAGTAAATTTTATCAAGATTTACCCTCTTAAAATCATCACTATCTCTGGGCACTTCTTTTATGCCCTTAAGACGTGCCATCCCGTTATCTAAATCAATAATAGAATCTAATTGATTTTGCTCTAAAAAATTAATTAATTCCGGAATGTTTAAAGTATCCGACTCTACGCTTTCAGATGTCTGCCTGTCATGCTTTCCACCACAAGATAAAAGAATCATTACTAAAAAAATAGAGACTATTGTTATTTGCTGTTTCATTCTAATTTTTAAAATGTTAATTATTTATCTTTAATAAAAACTCAAATCATATAAAGATATTTCAACCATCAGGTTATCCGGATAAATCTGTCAAATTTACAAATACCTTTACCATTTGAAACTTGACACCGGCTAAACCACATCATGACTTTTAAAATGACGAACCCCAAAAAAGGAGAACAATAAACCCAATAAAAAGGGATAGCCCAATGAAAAAATAATAAAACTGGTACGGCCAACTGTGTCTAATATATAATAAGAAACCGGCCCCATAACAGTAAGCTTAGGATCAAACAGAATGAGACTACCTGTTCTAAACACTTGTAATGGATTAAACAAACTGGCTATTATAACTGCTTGAGGATTAATTCGCATTTTTAACATCATACCAATAAGCAAGATATCCATAAAAGCGACTAAAAACAACCAAATAATAAAAGCGGTACTTAAAGCCATTTCTTGTGATTTTGAAACTGTTGATAGATACATACTGAGACCCAAAAAGAAAAAGACCATCATAGCCAATAATCCACTATAAAGAGCAAATAAATCCCACGGGACATCCAAATTGACAATCAAACCCCATAAAGCAGCACCTAAAAAAGCTATAAATACCGGTACATAAATAACAAAAAAGCGGCTGAAAAATTTACCCCAATAATAACTTGAAAAAGAAATAGGTAAGGATAAATAATATTCTAAAACACCATTTTCTTTATCACCTACTACTGAACGAACTGTTGAAATAAGCACGTAAATAGGCAAAATAACCATACTTACTTGCATAAAAGTAATCATCAGTCGACTCAGCCCTACAAAACCGACTACTTGCGATTCTGTAATACCTGTGGCAAACATAACCGCCACAAAACTTCCCAACAGCAAACTATAGATCCAAAAAGATTTGGAACGTAAATTTTGTTTTATATCATTTTTTAAAACTTGTAACAGTGTTTGATTCATATTTGTTTGTCTTTCGTTTATTAATTTATTGGGGAGTACAAAATCACTCAAATTATTTTCCGCATTTTCCCGGAGCACACTTCATACCGCCATTTTCACCATCTTTTCCACTAACTGACATTTTCTTTTGCTTTATAAATTCTGCCCGGTTAGTTTTACCTTCATCAATACGTTGAATAACAGTTTTAAAATCGTACTTAGCAGCATCAGATTTTTGTTTTAAAGCACCATAACCATAACCCATAGGTGTATGGTCACCAAACCGGTACCAAGCTTTTTCAGCATCAATCCATTTACCGGTATCAGCATCTCCAATCCAAATTTTGTATTTATGACCTTTCCATTTATTAAAATCACCATCACGCATATCTTCGGCCAAACAACCTATATCATCATACCATCTTACTTCTCCTTGCTCATTAATAGCTTGCACATTGTATTTCGGATTATCTAAACCCATTTTACATACATAACAAACATCCCTATCATAATTAATAGGACGTGGATTAAAATCTGCTTTGTTATTACAACTTGACAGGGTAATCAAAAATAGTACTGTAAGT
>WGBX01000135.1 GCA_015494075.1 Flavobacteriaceae bacterium | reverse complement strand
GTTATTAAATGCTATAACTACATTACTAACATACGGCACCTCTAGGGATAAAAATATTAAAAAGTAATAGTTATGTTTATATAGATTACACGGAGAAAATAATATAAACTTGTAATAATTAAAAACATTTAGCTATGAAAAACTACAAATTTAAAACATTGTTTATAACAGTAGTATTGCTACTTAGTACAATTACACAGGCGCAAAACACCGAACTTTGGGGGGTGACTTTTCTGGGCGGTGATTATAATTCGGGTACGATATTTAAAACCGATTATGAAGGTAATAACCAGAGTGTTGTGTATTCTTTTTATGGAAATATAGGAGGTTTTCCTTATCGAAATCTTTGTGAAGCAAGTAACGGCAAACTCTATGGAATGACTAGTGAAGGCGGTGTAAATGGTGATGGTGTTTTGTTTGAATATGATCCTACTACCAATTCCTATACCAAGAAGTTTGACTTTGACGGTAGTGCAATGGGTGCGTATCCTTTTGGGTCTTTGCTAGAAGCCGGTAACGGTAAACTCTATGGAATGACTAGTGAAGGTGGTGTAAATGGTGATGGTGTTCTATTTGAATATGATCCTACTACCAATACCTATACTAAGAAGTTTGACTTTGACGGTAGTGCAACGGGTGCACATCCTTTTGGTTCCTTGCTAGAAGCCGGTGACGGGAAACTCTATGGAATGACTAGAGATGGCGGTGTAAATGGTTATGGTGTTCTATTTGAATATGATCCTACTGCTAATACCTATACCAAGAAGTTTGACTTTGACGGTAGTGCAACGGGTGCGTATCCTTTTGGTTCTTTTCTAGAAGCCGGTAACGGGAAACTCTATGGAATGACTAGAGATGGCGGTGTAAATGGTGATGGTGTTTTGTTTGAATACGATCCTGCGACAAATATTTATACCAAGAAGTTTGACTTTGACGGTAGTGCAACGGGTGCACATCCTTTTGGTTCCTTACTAGAAGCCGGTAACGGCAAACTTTATGGAATGACTGCTTATGGCGGTGTAAATGGTGATGGTGTTTTGTTTGAATACGATCCTGCGACAAATATTTATACCAAGAAGTTAGATTTTGATGGTAGTGCAACGGGTTCACGCCCTTATGGTTCCTTACTAGAAGCCGGTAACGGCAAACTTTATGGAATGACTGCTTATGGCGGTGTAAATGGTGATGGTGTTTTGTTTGAATACGATCCTGCGACAAATATTTATACCAAGAAGTTTGACTTTGACGGTAGTGCAACGGGTGTGTATCCTTTTGGTTCTTTGCTAGAAGCCGGTAACGGGAAACTCTATGGCATGACTGTTTATGGCGGTGTAAATGGTGATGGTGTTTTGTTTGAATACGATCCGGCGACAAATACCTGTGCCAAAAAGTTAGATTTCGATGGTAGTGCAACGGGTACATATCCTTTTGGTTCTTTAATAGAAATAAATACAACCAATGGAATAGTTGAAAATGATTTTGGAAAACAACTAATGGTGTATCCAAATCCCAATCATGGCAATTTTGCTATTAATTTTAGTCAGGTTTATAATAATATTGAGGTCACAATATCAGACTTGAATGGTAAATTGGTTTATTCCAATTCTTTTACAGATGCCGAAACAGTAAATATTTCTATTAAAGAAGTGCCTGCTGGCGTTTATTTAGCCCGTATTCAAAGTGGAGAGAAAAAAGCGGTTATTAAATTGATTAAGGAATAATATTTACTAACATAATATATTATACAATAAGTGTTTTAGCAATCTATGAAGTAATAAACTAGGTCGCCGAGTGTTCCGAACGTAGTGAGGAATGTACCGAAGCTATCGTCATCGAAGCAGAAGTATAGGTCGCTGAGTGGCACGACGAAGGAGTGGTGTACCGAAGCGCCGGTCATCAAAGCGCCATCATCAAAACACCGGTCATTTCGGTACACCCTGATTATCATTGGGGCACTCAATGACCTACTCCCGTACTTTCCACTTTGTCACTTCCTACTTTCTACTAAAAAAATAAAATCAATAATTTCAGTATCTTTGCACATCAAATTTATAGACTCTTTTCAACTCCATGAAATACCCGATAAAATATGACGTCATTGTAGTAGGCGCCGGACACGCCGGTTCTGAAGCTGCTGCTGCCGCTGCCAATATGGGAGCGAAAACTTTATTAATCACACTCGATTTGTTCAAAATTGCGCAAATGAGTTGTAATCCGGCTATGGGTGGCATCGCCAAAGGGCAAATCGTCAGGGAAATTGATGCCATGGGTGGATATAGCGGCATTGTGTCCGATAAATCGGCTATTCAATTCCGTATGCTGAATAAGTCCAAAGGACCGGCTATGTGGAGTCCACGTACGCAAAATGACCGCATTTTGTTTACAAATACTTGGCGTCAAATGCTCGAAAAAACACCAAATCTCGACCTGATGGCGGATATGGTTACCGGCTTAATTGTTTCACAAGGCACTTTACAAGGCGTCAAAACGCAATTGGGAACCGAAATTTATTCAAAATCCGTTATTTTGACCAATGGAACTTTTTTAAATGGTAAAATTTTTATCGGCAAGAAAGTTTTTGGTGGTGGACGCATAGGAGAGAAGGCAGCGGTTGGGCTGACCGAAAATTTGGTCGATTTGGGTTTCGAAGCCGGACGGATGAAAACCGGAACGCCACCGCGAATTGACGGGCGGAGCTTAGATTTCTCTAAAATGACCGAACAAAAGGGTGATGAACATCCGCAAAAATTTTCTTTCTCTGACGAAACAAGTCCGCTGAAAGAACAACGCTCTTGTTTTATCACTTATACCAATCCCGAAGTGCATGATAATTTGCGTATTGGGTTTAAAGAATCGCCACTTTTTACCGGCGAAATTGATGGTATTGGTCCGCGCTATTGCCCGAGTATCGAAGATAAAATCGTGCGTTTTTCATCCAAAGACCGGCATCAACTGTTTGTAGAACCCGAAGGTTGGCATACTTACGAAATGTATATCAACGGCTTTTCCAGTTCGTTGAGCGAAGAAGTGCAGTATGAATCTTTACGAAAAGTTCCCGGTTTTGAAAATGCCCGTTTTATGCAATTTGCCTATGCTATAGAATACGATTATTTTCCGCCGACACAGCTAAAACATACCATGGAAACCAAACTAATGGATAATTTATATTTTGCCGGACAAATCAACGGTACCACCGGTTACGAAGAAGCCGCCGCTCAAGGTTTAATGGCAGGTGTCAACGCTGTATTAAAAATTAGAGATAAAACGCCTTTTATTCTCAAACGTGACCAAGCTTATATCGGTGTGCTGATTGATGATTTGATCACCAAGGGTGTTGATGAGCCCTATCGTATGTTTACCAGCCGGGCCGAATACCGTACTTTATTGCGACAAGATAATGCTGATATTCGCTTAACACCGCTATCGTATGCTATTGGTTTAGCGTCGGATAAACGTCTCAAAAGGGTAGAAGAGAAGCTGAAAAAAACGGAATTAATTCTCGATTTTTTTAAAAAACAAAGTATTAAGCCCGATGAGGTAAATCCTATTTTAGAAAATAACAATTCTTCACCTGTAAAACAGCAAATGAAACTTTTTAAAATTGCCTCACGTCCGCAACTCAATTTTGATGATTTGATGCAATTGGATGTCGTAAAAACATTTGTAACGCAAAATGATATAGGCGAACCGGTTAAGGAACAAGCGGAAATACACCTTAAATATGCCGGTTATATTGAAAAAGAAAAGCTCAATGCTGATAAACTCAATCGCTTGGAAAACATTCCTATACCCGATGATTTTGATTTCTCAAAAATTAAATCCATCTCTTATGAAGGACGCGAAAAACTAATGAAAATTCGTCCTAAAACTATTGCGCAGGCAAGTAGGATAAGTGGTGTTTCGCCAAGTGACATCTCGGTTTTATTAGTGTATATGGGTAGATAAATTTATGGCTTATGATATATTTAATATTGATTTTTGTAGTTTGGTTAGGTGGCTTTTTAGCTTTCACTTTCGAAGAACAGAGCAGGTCTTATGTGAAATTGCTGCTTAGTTTTAGTGGTGCATATTTATTGTCTATTTTAGTGTTTCATTTATTGCCGGATGTTTATGGCTCGTTAAATGGCAAACAAGCTGGTTTGTTTATAATGCTTGGCATTGTTTTTCAATTAATATTGGAATTGTTTTCAAAGGGAGCTGAACATGGCCATCAGCATGAATTTAAAGTTCAATCCTTTTGGCTTGTGTTTTTAAGTCTGTCTATGCACGCCTTTTTAGAAGGATTGCCTATTAATCATGGGGCTCACTTTCATGCATCATATTTCTATGGTATTTTAATTCATAAATTACCTATCGCTGTTGTGTTAACTACGTTAATGATACAGTCCGGTTTAAATAAAAAGATGATTTATCTCTTTCTTTTATTGTTTTCTTTAATGAGTCCTTTGGCAGCTTTTGTTGGAAAGCATCTGGGAATTATTTTAGAATATGATGCTTATATTAATGCTTTTGTTGTAGGTATTTTAGCGCATATAGGAACAACTATATTATTTGAGAATGAACATTCTCATCAGTTCAAAATAAGAAAATTTTTATTGATTTTTATTGCTATGGGATTGGCCTATTTTAGTTGATATGATGCATAAGGTAGTCTTAAGTTTAGGTTCTAATCTTGGAGATAGATTTGCTAATTTAAAAACAGCATCTCAATATCTTTCCTATTGGGTTGGGACTATTGTGTCAAATTCATCCGTTTATGAAACAATGGCATGGGGTTTTGATGGTCAAAATTTCTTGAATGCAGTGGTTGTGCTTGAATCTTCTTTATCACCTTCTGAGATCTTAAAATTGACACAACTAATAGAGTCTCTTATGGGCAGGAAAAAAAAATCAAGTAATGGTGAATATACAAACCGCCTTATTGATATTGACATACTTTATTACGACCAATTAATTATTTCTTTTCCAAATTTAACTATACCACATCCGCAAATACAATTTCGTAATTTTGTTTTGTATCCTTTAGCTGAAATTTTACCGAATTTTTTTCATCCCAATTTGTATTTAAATCATAGAGATTTATTATCTTTATCAACTGATCCAAATAAACCTAAAATATTAGATAATAAATTGAAAATCAATAATTTAGAATATAATTTTATAGCTATCGAAGGTAATATCGGTGCCGGAAAAACAACTTTTGCCAAACAGTTTGCAAGTGATGTTAATGCAAAATTGGTCTTAGAACGTTTTGAAGAAAATCCTTTTTTACCTAAATTTTATAAAGATCCTAAACGTTATGCTTTTCCACTAGAAATGTCTTTTTTGGCTGACCGTTACCAACAATTAACAGACGATTTATCGCAATATGATCTATTTAAAACATCGGTGGTTTCTGATTATTATGTTTTCAAATCTTTAATTTTTTCAAAAGTTACACTTAGTCCAGAAGAATATACATTATACCGTAAGATATTTAATTTTATGTATAATGATCTTGCAAAGCCCGATTTATACATTTATTTATATCAAAACGTCGATCGTCTTTTGCAAAATATTAAAAAGCGTGGTCGTTCTTATGAGCAATCCATCACCGGCGAGTATTTAACGCAAATTCATGAGGGTTATATGAACTTTATCAAAACCCAAAAAGACCTTAATATACTGATTTTGGATATTAGCGACATTGATTTTGTTAAAAATCCGGAATATTATTATCAAATGGTACATAAGATATTGTCTCATCCTCTCAAAAAAGGTGCATTAACCATCAGTAAATTATAATTTACTTTCGACTAGTGTGACAAACAACTTATTTTTTATCTTATTTTTGCAGCTTAATTTATTTATATGAGTTTAGAACAAGAAATAGCCAAAAGACGCACTTTCGGCATTATTTCACATCCTGATGCCGGAAAAACAACTTTAACAGAAAAACTTTTGTTATTTGGTGGTGCCATTCAAGAAGCTGGTGCTGTAAAATCTAATAAAATTAAAAAATCGGCAACTTCCGATTTTATGGAAATAGAAAAACAAAGAGGAATTTCTGTTGCTACTTCTGTCTTAGCATTTTATTATAAAGGAAAGAAGATCAATATATTAGATACGCCGGGGCATAAAGATTTTGCTGAGGATACTTACAGGACACTCACCGCGGTTGATAGTGTTATAGTTGTTATTGACGTGGCTAAGGGGGTCGAAGAGCAAACCGAAAAATTAGTGCAAGTGTGTCGCATGCGCAAAATTCCTATGATTGTATTTGTTAATAAATTAGACCGTGAAGGGAAGGATGCTTTTGAACTTTTAGATGAAATAGAACAAAAGCTCGGTTTAAACGTAAGTCCGCTGAGTTTCCCTATAGGAATGGGTAGTGACTTTAAAGGGGTTTATAATATTTGGGAACAGAAGCTAAAATTATATTTTGGTGAAAATAAACAGCAAATCGCTGATTCAGAAGAAATTAAAGATTTAAATGATACACGTTTAATCGAATTGCTGGGTGAAAATACAGTACAAGAACTCAAAGAAAATCTTGAATTGGTAGCAGGTGTTTATAATCCTTTTGATCAGCAAGCTTATTTACTTGGCGATCAGCAACCCGTATTTTTTGGATCGGCATTAAATAATTTCGGGGTGCAAGAATTATTAGATTGTTTCGTAGAAATAGCACCCAAACCTCAACCTAAAGAAGCTGATAAAAGAGTTGTTTATCCAAACGAACCTAAAATGACAGGTTTCGTCTTCAAAATTCATGCAAATTTAGATCCTAAACACCGCGATCGCTTGGCTTTTGTCAAGATAGTTTCGGGTTCATTTAAAAGAAACACGCCCTATTTTCATACCAGATTGAAAAAAAACTTCAAATTTTCTAGTCCTAATACATTTTTTGCTCAAAAAAAACAAGTTGTAGATGAAAGTTTTCCGGGAGATATTGTCGGATTACATGATACAGGTAATTTTAAAATTGGAGACACTTTTACAGAAGGCGAGGATCTACATTTTAAAGGAATTCCTAATTTTTCGCCCGAACATTTCAGATATATTAATAATGCAGACCCCATGAAATCTAAGCAGTTAGCAAAGGGTATAGATCAATTGATGGATGAAGGTGTCGCGCAATTGTTTACATTAGATTTAAATGGTCGAAAGGTTATAGGTACAGTAGGAGCCTTACAATATGATGTCATTCAGTATCGTCTAGAGCATGAATATGGCGCTAAATGTTCTTACGAACCTCTTAATGTTTATAAAGCTTTTTGGGTAGAACCTGAGGATTATAATAATGATGAATATAAAGATTTTAAACGGGTGAAACAAAGATTTTTGGCTAAAGACAAATATGGCAAACAGGTCTTTTTGGCCGACTCGCCATTTTCATTTGAAATGACCAAATCTAAATACCCAACTGTCAAATTACATGAAAAATCTGAATTTTAAAAGGTTACGGCAATAACTTCTATTTAAAGGCGTTAAGACAATAGCTAATTAAAGTTGCCATGAAAAAAATACTGATTTACAGTGCTTTGGCTATTATATTCAGTCTTAATGCACAACATAAAAAAACTAGCTTAGGTCTTTTAACAGGGTATAATGGTGGTTTTGGTATTCAGCCTCAATTGATAATTTATAACATTACCAAAGATGTTCCTATGCATTTAAAAATATCATTAGGCTATACTTTTCTAAACCCCGGCAATGCATTAGATGCACGAAGAATATTTATCAACGATAATACCAATGGAACGCCTGAAAAAAGCGGTAGAAATATAGATTTTCATATGGATTTTATGTTTCCTAATGAACTGTTGAATAATTCATATTTAGGTTTTGGTCCCCGATACAGCAGTTTTAAGGCGGATTATAAATTTATTGGAGGCAATGAATTTTTTGATGTTGTTTCTCAGCAATGGGGGCTGGGCATTATTTTAGGTAATTTTTTTAAGATTAACAAACAACTAAATATGGAATTTAGTGTTGGAGCTGATTATTATTTTCCCAGTACAATTACAGGGCATGATACCTCATATAGTCCAGATGATGATAATATTAACCCTAGAAATGATAGCCAAAATAATAATGAACCTTATACCTATGATGATGCTGATAATGCTATAAATCAGCCCAAATTTGTGCCCAGACTATTGTTTGGATTAAATTTTCAGCTATAAGCTGTCATTAGGTAATATTTTTAGCTGTTGTCCTCTACTGTGACTACTGAATTCAGGTGCATACATACTCTGCAATGTTGCTATTCCACCTGAAAAACTTCCGGCAATGTTGGCCCTTAAATGATATTCAAAAACATAGATACCTTTGGGCAACCGGCTTATAAAAAAATGTGTAGCCGTATCAGTTTGGCTTTGATAATATCCCAACCCGTCTTGATGTTGATAACCTGACAAAGTTTGAATAGGCTCTAACCCGGAAGCGTGTAGATCTTTTAAATGTATAAATTCCATTTCTCGATCAGTTTTAAAACTTAGCCGAACAGTGATTAAATCTCCGGTTTTGATAATTGTTTCTGGACCAATCTTTATAAGTTTTTCGCCGTTATCAGTCCATTTGCTGATATAATATTCTTTATTGATGGCCACAGTATTTTTGGCAGCTTTTATTTGATCCAAATCTTCAAAATATTGCCAATACAAAGCTCCCCAAGTTATACCCGAACCTTTGTTATCTAAAGTAATTTTACCCATTTCAGGTGTTATTTTTTGAGCAGACCACGATTTTTTAAAATAGCCGCTACCGGCTTCAGTTTGTAAATCCTGTGTCTTATCTGGATCTATAACTATAGAACCTATTTGTACTGTAACTTGACTTTTTAAGTTAAGCCAATCTTCTCCATCAAGCAATAAGGCATAAATGGCTTCAGTAGTTTGTTTGGTCGTTTTCCATGCATTTACTTGTTTGTGTTTTAATAACCAAACTCTCATAGCATTGATTTTGTTTAAATTCTTGCTTATTTCATCAAAGGCTTCTATTAATAATGCTTGGGTTTCAATAGGCGATTGGTACCAATGCCAACCAGAAGTATTTTCTTTCCAATACATACCTATTTCGTCACTTTGAATGCTGTTTTCATCTAATGATCGCAAAATTGCTTTTGCCAAGGTATCTTTGCCGTTTCGCTTTGCAATCAGGCTTATTAAACCTTGTTGATATAAGGGATATGATAACCAATATTTATAAGCTTGCTTACGATAAAAATCCATAGCCTTTGCGACTTCCGGTTTATATGTATTTGTTGTGAAGTAACTTCGAGTATACAAAGCATGGATTTGTCCGGTTGAGGGATGATATTTTGTTAAAATTTGATCTCGTTTTTTAGTTGGCGTATGTTTGAGCAATTCTCTATAATCTTTTAAAATTTGATTATCTAAATAATTTAAAGCTTTATTTAAGATTATTTTCAAATTAGCATCATTTTCATTCAACACCCCTAAGCGAATTAGATGTCCTATTCCGGCTATTATATGCCTTGTAATGTACGGGTTGGGATAAGGACTGCCTTTAAACCAAGGAAACTCACCGTTGACTAATTGCATGTCAGATAATTTTTCCAGACTTTTTTGTTGTTCTCTTGCTATTTTATTTAAGTCAAATAGCAATGCTATACGTTTTTTTTGTGCAGTTTCATTCTCTGCTTCTTGTAACCAAGGTGTCTCTTCAATAAGTATAGATTTCAATTCAGGGTTTTTTTCAAGATTTGATATAAAGGCTTGCGTATCATATTTTTTCCAAATATCAAAAACGGCTTTGATTTTAGGATAACGATGTAATACAAAAGCTCCCAAACTATTGGCATAAAAACGACTAAATATCTGCTCGCTGCATTCATAATTTTGGTCCATAATGTAAGGCATGGCCTTAACAGCATACCAAGCAGGATTACTGGTTATTTCTAAGGTTAATTTGTAATTTTTAAGGCTCTTATTTTTACTAGCAACCAGTTGTGGCATGACAAACCTTTTTTGTTGATGTGCACGAGCCCAAAGCGGTAAGGTGTTGGTAACTAAAATGCGTTTGGAAAGTACAGGTATGACATGTTGCTCTGCATCAGTTTGATTGGGCGTTTTAGCAACAATTTTAAATTGCAGTAAGTCTATATTTTCAGGAATATCCAGATGCCAAGAGATACTAGTATTGGCTTTTTTGTCGAGCTTAAATGAAATAACAGAAGTGCCTTTTATCATGGCTTTAGTCAGATCTGTTTGATGTATCGGGTCTGTTAAAATCAAATACGCTTTACCTTTAAAATTCTTATCGCTTAAATTGGTTATTTTAGTTGTAAATATTAATTGATCTCCTTGTCGTACGAATCTAGGCATGTTCGGAAAAATCATGAGGTCTTTTTGTGTTACAACTGTCATATTTTTATAAGCATATTTTAAGCTTTTTGTGTGTGCCAAAATCTGAAATTTCCATTTAGTCAAGGTTTCGGGTATTTTAAAATTTAAATCGATAATGCCATTATCATTGGTAGTTAAGTCCGGGTAAAAGAAAGCTGTTTCTTTAAAATTTTTACGAAAATATATAGGTGTTTTATCATTATCATTTTCTTGTGGCGTTGTAGATGCATTTGCTTTGTTTGGTGTTTTTTTGTTATCTTTTTTCATTGGTGTCATTCTCTGAACACCTTTGACGGCAACTGTTTCTAAAGCATATACAGGTCTGAAAAATGGCAAATGAAATCCAAACCATTTTAATGGCATAGGTTTAATATTTTTATGACTATAAGAATAATTTGAGTTAAATGACAGGTGTAAGTTTAAAAGTCCGTAACTGTTAATAGGTTTAGTTTGAAATATAGGAGAATAAGTCCAATTCATCAATGGATTGAATGACCATTCGTTGGCCTTAAAATTGTCTAACGATGCATCATACATGCCTGCTAAAATTTCAGCTTGTACCGGTTTATTTTGAGAATCTGTAATTCTAAATGACCAACTTTCATTTTGATTTGGTTTTAATTTGTCTCTAAAATGGATGGTTTCTATTTTTAGTTTTTTTGACAAATAAGGCACTTCTATAATTTGGGTTTTTGTAAGATAGGTGTTATATACATTGTAAGTCCAATGAATTGCAAAATTTCCACGATCTTTTTCTGTTATGGGAACTTTTATAGTTTTATAAGTTCCATCCGTTTTAAAACGCCATTTCTTTATAATTTTATGCTGTTTTTCAACATAAACATATAAATAATTATCAGTCCCTGCCGAGCCAATATCAAATTTTAAAATATCACCGGGTTTATACGTAATTTTATTTTGACGGTGACTGATCAATAAGTGATCCGGAAGTTGTTTATTTTTAGGGTCAGCTAATTCAAATACCTGCTTATATAAGATTTCTTTTTGAGGATGATTTGCTTTAGTTACAATCAGAATATACTTACCAATTGGCCAGTTTTTCTTAGCTTTTATCAAAGTTTGATGCTGTTTTCCGGTATTGACTTTTCGGGTAAAATATATTTGTTTTAAGGGCCAAAACAAGGGGTTAGACTCGTTTTCTGTATAAGGAAGATGCGGAAATAATTTGTTAAATTCAGATTTTTTTAGTTTGGGCAAATCCGGTGACGGCCAAGGGCGTTCACGTAATACATGTTTAGGACTCTGTAATTTATATATTTGTATATTGATGTCTGTTGGAATTACTACATTATTCAAATTTATTGTTTTAAGTGTAATTGTATCTACATTATCTTTAAACATTTGTTGTGGTAATTTCACTTTTGCAATAATATCTTTATAACCTGCTTTTACATCGATTTTTCCGGTATGTGTTTCTGCATTTAGGTCTGTAACTGCTGCTTCAACTATAAAATTAAAAATTGGAAAATCTTCAGGTTTTAATTCATTTGCCGGTTTAGCTTTAAACTTGATTACAAACCGTCCGTTTTGGTCGGTTTTAGTATGTCCATGGACTATTTCTTGTGCCGCCGAGGTTTGACGTATTTGTTTCCAAAACCACCAGTGAGGTAATACGGCTGCACGTTTAACATTATACTGAACATAAGCTTCTGTAATAGGAGCACCTGCATAACTCTCTGCTTTTCCATGGATAATAATTGTATCGCCAATTTTGTATGGCTTATCTGGTTTATTTAATTGTACTACAAATTTAGGTCGCTTGTAGGCTGCTACATCAATTGTTTTGTTAATGTGTAGTCGCTGACCCGATAATACTATATTAAACCGACCGTTAAGAACATGTTTTGGTAAAATAAATTCGCCATAAATTGATCCATATGCATTGGTTTTCAATTTTTTACTGGCTATTTTTTTGTGATTAGTATCAAAAAGTTCCACAACAACCGGTTCGCCCGATATAATGTTACTATTTTTAATTTTTTTATACAAACATATTGCCTTAAAATAAATAGTTTGTCCCGGCCTGTATATGGCTCTGTCGGTAAAAATAAATGCGGTTTTGAAGCCTTTTGGCTTGATAAAATGTGATGAGGGCTGTATATAGCTTTTAAAATAAGCTTTTTTGTTTCCGGAATAATGTATTGTAAACCAATATTGTATGTAACGATGGTTGTTTTTTGGCATTGGTAAACTGAAAAAACCGGTTTTATCAATTTTGTGTTCAATAGTTATGGTGTCATTTCGAGGATAGTCAATATTTTTTATTTTAACGAATCCATTAGATAACGCTTTCCCATTATTGCGATTATAAACAAAAAAATTTGTGTCCGGTTGGTTGTTTTTAATCTGCATTAGGGCTATATCAGTTACTTGAAAAGTTTGGTATGCAAAAGTCTGTTTATTTTGATTTGGAGTACTAATGGTTATTACATACAGGCCATTTGGTAAAGATTTATTGATTACTTCTGTATGGTGCAATTGATAGTCATTTGTGTCGGGCAAACGCCATTGTTGACTGCGTATTTTTGATAAATTTGTTATATAGTATTTTTTTTCTTTTAATGTTTTTAGATGTTGTAAATGATTTAATTCATCCCATTTGATTTTGTATATAACCATCTGCATGGCATTTACATTTTTAAAAGCTATATTTACCAGTGCCGGTTTGTTTTCAGGAATATTTTTTTCCAGTTTGATATTTAAAATTGGTTGTTTGATTTGATTTAGTAAACTTTTGCAATTTTGAGCTCCAATGCTACCGGGATAAATTTGTAGTGTTTTTTGGCATATGTCAACAGCTTTTTTCTTTTCCCAGCGGGTAACTGTGTATTTTTTAGGCTCATAACGGTCACCTAATTTATTATACAATTTAGCTTCTTCATAATATGCCAAGGCTGTAATATCAATAGATTGGTATTGTTTTTCAAACTGTTTTAAACCATTTAAAAATAAACTGTCTTTATCAGGCAGGACACTTTTCTGATATACAAATTTTAAGCGTTGCAAGTCAGTGTATGCTATCGCAACACTATCATCCGATTCAGTTAATCTCAATTTTAGTGTTTGTTGATATAGCTTAAGCGCTTTATATAAAAAGGAATTTTGATCAGGTGTTTGGATATTCAAATCCGCAAATTGTTTGGTAGGTAAAAAATAATCAGGCTGATCAATTTCGAAATATTCTAACGGACGTATTAAATTGTTTTCGTCATTTTGATAAAATTTAAGTGTTTCATATAATAGAATATCATATAAAGCGGGCTGATAGCGAACGTTTTTAGCATTATATTCAATAATATCTTGCCAATATTTTACCGGCACTTTTATCAAACGTTGACTATCTTTTAGAGAAAGTTCAAAATAGGCATTGGTTTTTGCGATAAGAGTATGCAAATCCCAAGTTCTGAAATCTGTTGTGTCAACTGGTTGCGCCAACTCAGTTCGTTGCGCAAAACGCCATCTGTTTTGTTGATAATATTGCCAATAAATTTGAGCCAAATAATTAGCCAAAACATTTTTTTCAGGAAAACTTGCCGATGTTATTTCTTTTTTAAAATTGTTAATGATTTTAAGCGTGCTGTCTTCTTCCAAGCGAAGAATATACTTAGATTCATATAGTAAGGATTTGATAATTTGGGGTGAGTTTTGTTCCGTTTTTGCTAAATCATAAATAGTTTCAACAGTTTTGTATGCCGATTTAGTTAAACCCTTTTGTTCATATTCTTTAACTTTATGCCATAATTTTTTATAAGTTTCAGTACTTTTCTTTTTAATTTCTAATGTTTTTTCAGCTTCAAATTGCTTTGCAGAGCAAGAAACTAAGAGAAGTAATAATAGTAAACTAAATTTTTGCATAATAGAGCCGATTTAAGTCAGTAATTTAACTAAAAAATTTAACATACCTAACTTCAAAAACTCTGCCGAAATTAATTTGCTATTTTATTTACCACAAAATACATTGTACTCCAATTTTTTTCTTAATTTTGATTGATTACAAATAAAGTTTAAAATATGGATATTATATTGATAGTTCTCGGGTTTATTTTAATGATAGCCGGCCTTATTGGTTGTATTTTACCCGGATTGCCCGGCCCTTTAACCGCATGGGTAGGATTATTGGTAACTATGTTGGCTAAAGTGATTCCTGATGATTGGTCCTTTATTTGGGTAACTTTTGGTGTAGTACTCATTATTACAATCTTAGATTACGTTATTCCTGCTGTCGGTACCAAGCAATTTGGCGGTAGTAAATATGGTACTTTCGGTGCAGTTGTTGGTGTTATAGTCGGACTTTTTACGCCCTTACCTGGTGGTATTATTATGGGAGCTTTTTTAGGTGCTTTTATTGGCGAATTTATACGGCATCAGCAACCCGGGCAAGCCCTTAAAGCTGCGTTTGGTGCGTTTGTCGGTTTCTTGGTTTCCACAGGCATGCAATTAATAGTTGCTTTGACTTTTTTCTTTCTTTACTTAAAAATGCTGACCGACAATTGGTCAACTATAAAACAACTTTTTTAATAGTAGCCCTTTATTTTTTGCAATGATTTTATGATGACAGATTTAAAATTAACAGCCACAACCTTTTTCGGATTAGAAGAAGTTTTGGCTCAGGAGCTTTTTCAACTTGGTGCTAAAGAGGTAGAAATTGGTAATAGGGCAGTCCGCTTTAAAGGCGATTTAGGATTTTTATATAAGGCCAATTTTAATTTACATTTGGCCTTGAGAGTTTTATGGGAAATAGAGTCTTTTGATAAAATTTATAAGGCCGAACAACTATATAAAGCCATTCGACGCATTGAATGGTCTAATTACCTTAATCCGTCACAGACATTCCGCATTGATGTAACAGGTCAAACTAAATATTTTAAAAATACGCGCTTTATTGCTTTAAAAGCAAAAGATGCTATAGTAGATCAATTCAGAGATAAATTTGACCGGCGTCCGGATATTTCGCTTCGTCAACCGGATATCCATATTATATTGCATTTTCATGACCAAGTTTTACGTGTTCATCTTGATAGTTCAGGAGAGTCTCTACACAAACGCGGCTATCGCACTCAAACCAATATAGCACCTTTAAATGAAGTGTTAGCTGCCGGTATTGTATCATTAAGCCAATGGCGAGGCTGTTGCTCTCTTTTAGATCCTATGTGCGGTTCAGGGACGATATTAATAGAAGCTGCTATGTTGGAAATGCGTATTCCGGCAGCTATTAACCGTACGCACTTCGCCTTTCAAAATTGGACTAACTATCAATCGGACCTTTTTGAATTGATAAAAACATCGAGTTTAAAAAAAATTAGAGAATTGCCGGACGGGGTCCAACTCATAGGCTATGATAAAGCACCGTCAGCTGTTGAAAAAGCACGCCAAAATATAAAAAATGCCCATTTAGATGATTTTATTAATATAGAACAAAATGATTTTTTTAAAGTTGAAAAACCCGATTCAGTAAGTTATTTGATATTTAATCCACCTTATGATGAGCGCCTTTCCATTGATGTAAAATCTTTTTATAAACAAATTGGCGATGTGTTAAAAAAAAATTATGCCGGTATTGAAGCTTGGCTATTAGTAGGTAATTTGCAAGCTTTAAAATATATTGGACTTCGTCCTTCTAAACGCATAAAATTATTTAATGGAAAGTTAGAAGCCCGTTTAGTTCATTATCAACTCTACAAAGGCAGTAAAAAATCTAAATTTTAAAATAACCATTATCAGTATATTCTTTAAGAATTACCATAAGAGTTATAAAACTAATCTTATTTGTTCGTTACCCAAAAAAATATTAATTTTGAAATAATAGAAAATCTAATATTATGAGTGAAGAATTAAATTTTATATACGAAGAAGCTGAAGAGCATATGCAAAAAAGCATTGATCATCTTGAACATGAATTAAAAAGTATTCGTGCAGGAAAAGCTTCACCGCAAATGCTGGCAACAGTTGTAGTTGATTATTATGGTTCTCCAACGCCTTTATCACAAGTTGCTAATGTCTCGGCCAGAGATGCACAGACACTAACTATTCAACCTTGGGAAAGAAATATGTTGTCGGCTATAGAGCGCGCCATTATTAATGCCAATTTGGGATTTGCACCAAGCAACAATGGTGAGGTCGTTATTATTAATATTCCTCCTTTAACGGAAGAACGCCGTCGTGATTTGGTTAAGCAAGCTAAGGAAGAGGCCGAAGTAGCAAAAGTAAGTATTCGTAATATTAGAAAAGAAGCCAATAACGATATAAAAAAGCTTGAAAAAAACAAAGAAATTTCTGAAGATGAATCTAAAATTGGCCATGAGCAAATTCAAAATTTAACAGATCGATACATCAAAGAAGTTGAAAAGCATTTGAGTAAAAAAGAAAAAGATATTATGACAGTTTAAAAAGTGCATATCTAAAAACAATTCATTAAAATAATTTAAATGGCAAAAAAAGAAACAGTAGATAAAAAAGCACAAGCGGAAAAAGAAGCCAAACTCAAAGCTTTGAAGTTAACGCTTGATAAGCTTGATAAAACATATGGGAAGGGAACAGTTATGAAAATGGGCGATTCGCCTGTAGTTGAAGTTGAAGTGATTCCGTCGGGGTCGTTGGGCTTAGATATTGCTTTAGGTGTTGGTGGCTATCCCAGAGGTCGCGTGGTTGAAATATATGGACCGGAATCATCGGGTAAAACAACCTTAGCTTTGCATGCTATTGCCGAAGCGCAAAAAAAAGGCGGTATTGCAGCTTTTGTAGATGCTGAACATGCTTTTGACAGATTTTATGCACAAAATTTAGGCGTTGATGTCGAAAATTTAATCATTTCCCAACCAGATTATGGAGAACAAGCTTTGGAAATTGTTGATAATTTAATTCGATCAGGAGCCATAGATATTATTGTGGTTGATTCGGTAGCAGCTTTGACCCCAAAAAGTGAAATTGAAGGAGAAATGGGAGACTCTAAAATGGGTTTGCATGCCCGTCTAATGTCGCAAGCTTTAAGAAAGTTGACTTCTTCGATTTCTAAAACCAATTCTACGGTAATTTTTATTAACCAGTTACGAGAAAAAATCGGTGTAATGTTTGGCAATCCTGAAACAACCACAGGAGGAAATGCTTTAAAGTTTTATGCCTCTCAACGTTTAGATGTCCGTAAATCTACAGCCATTAAAGATTCACAAGGCAATGTAATGGGAAATAAAACACGTGTTAAAGTAGTAAAAAACAAAGTAGCACCTCCTTTTAAGATTGCAGAATTTGATATTATGTATGGCAAAGGTATTTCTAAAGTCGGTGAAATATTAGATAAAGCGGTTGAATTTGATATAGTTAAAAAAAGCGGTTCATGGTTTAGTTATGGCGACACCAAATTGGGGCAGGGACGTGATGCTGTTAAACAGATAATTGCCGATAACCCTGAATTAATGGACGAATTGGAACAAAAAATATATATAATGCTTAACGAAACTGCCGAGTAATATTTTTTTTATAATGTCTTGGCTTAACTATTTAATAAGGGGATATAAAGATGTGTTAAACATTTTTTATCCCCGATTTTGTATCAGTTGTGAACATGTATTACATCCCAATGAAGATTTTATCTGTCACCAATGCGCTTCAAAATTAATCAGAACAAATTATGGATTAGATGCTGAAAATCCTATTTATGATCGTTTAAGTGCAATAATTCCTATTAAAAGCGCATCTGCTTTATTTTTGTTTGATAAACAGGGTGTAGTCCAACAACTAATACACCAACTTAAATACCATGGCGCACAAGAAGTTGGACAGCTTATGGCCAACTATGTAATAAACTTTTATGATGATAATAGTTTCCGTAGCCAATTTGATTATATTATACCTGTACCATTACATCCAGAAAAACAGAAGCAGAGAGGATATAATCAATTAACCTTATTTGGTAAAAACTTGGGAAACTATTACAGTATTCAATATACCGAAAATATTTTATTACGTCACCAAAATACCTCCTCTCAAACCATGAAATCAGCTGGCCAACGCCGAAGAAATGTCGCAGAAGCTTTTTCTGTGGCGTATCCTGAGTTTTATAGCAAAAAAAGATTTTTGTTAGTAGATGATGTTCTTACTACCGGTGCTACTTTAGAGGCTTGTATAGAAAGTCTTTTAAAGGCTGTCCCCGATGCACAAGTCAGTGTATTAACTATGGCCGTTGTTTTATAAAATCATCTTTTTAAAAATTGTATTTTTGCAAAAAATGTATAAAAATGATACAAATAGGAAATGTGATTTTACCTGATTTTCCTTTGATTCTTGCCCCAATGGAGGATATCAGTGATCCGCCTTTTAGAAGTTTATGTAAAACGTATGGGGTTGATTTAATGTTTACTGAATTTGTTTCTTCTGAAGGTTTAATACGGGATGCTGAAAAGTCTGCAAAAAAATTGGATATTTTTGAAACAGAGAGACCTATCGGTGTTCAAGTTTTCGGACATAATATTGACGCTATGTTGCGTGCGGTTGAAAAAATAGAGGAGGTTCGACCGGAAATTATAGATATCAATTACGGTTGTCCTGTTAAAAAAGTTGTGAGCAAAGGTGCCGGGGCAGGTGTTTTACGTGATTTGGATAAAATGCAGAAAATGACCGCAGCTATTGTCAAACATACAGATTTGCCTGTCACAGTCAAAACACGTTTAGGATGGGATCATGATTCGATAGTTATTAATGAAGTAGCCGAACGGTTACAGGATGTAGGCATCAAAGCACTTTCTATTCATGGTCGAACCCGTAAGCAAATGTATTCAGGATCAGCTGATTGGGAAAAAATTGCCGCCGTTAAAAATAATCCTCGTATTCATATTCCTATATTTGCAAATGGCGATATTAAAACGCCTCAAGATGCTAAAAAAATCAGAGATGTATTTGGTTTGGACGGTGCTATGATTGGCAGGGCTGCAATAGGTAATCCATGGATTTTTAAACAAATAAAACATTATTTAAAAACAGGTACCATATTATCACGTCCCGGTGTTCAACAACGTTTAGAAATGGTCCGTCAACACCTTTCACTAGCTATTCGTTGGAAAGGCGAACGGTTGGGTATTTTAGAAACTCGCCCTCATTATGCTAATTACTTTAAAGGGATACCTAATTTTAAATCGTTTAGAATTCGTTTGGTAACAGAAGATAATTTAGATCGTATTTATCAAATCTTTGAGGAAATAGAACATTTTTATAGTAAATCGGACGTATTTTAATTTACATAAAATTATTTTCTGATTAATATCTTTGCTGCTATTAAAACTTATCTTTGTATTAAAATTTATACCTTATGACTGTGCATAAAAAAACCAAAATTGTAGCCACTTTAGGACCATCAACAGAGTCCTATAAAACCAAATTGAAAATGGTTAAGAACGGCGTCAATGTATTTAGGATTAATTTTTCACATGCTGATCATCAAAATATTAAGGAACAAGTAAAGCATATTCGTGATATAGCGAAAGAATTAAATATGGTAATTGCTATATTGGCAGATTTACAAGGCCCAAAATTACGAATTGGCAAAGTTGAAGCCAATACCTATTTAAAACCCGGCGATATTTTGACTTTTACTACAAAAGAAAAGGTTTTAACAAACAATAAGAATAAAACAGTTTATATTACTTATAAAAAATTGCCTTGTGATGTTTATCCGGGGGAAAATATCTTAATTGATGATGGTAAGATACAAGTTAAAGTTTTAGAAACTAATAAAAAGGACACGGTAAAGGCTGAAGTCATTGAAGGTGGGCCTTTGTCTTCAAAAAAAGGTGTCAATTTGCCTAATACCAAAATTTCATTACCTGCATTAACCAAAAAAGATAAAAAAGATTTACTTTTTGCTATTGACATAAAGGTAGATTGGGTGGCTTTATCTTTTGTCCGGTCAGCAGAAGATTTGGTTTTAATCAATGATTTTATTAATGAACATTCTAATTACAAAATTCCGGTTATAGCAAAAATCGAGAAACCGGAGGCTGTCAAAAATATTGATGAAATTATTTTAGAAGCAGACGCATTAATGGTAGCTCGTGGTGACTTAGGTATAGAATTGCCTTTAGAAGAAGTGCCTCTTATTCAAAAGCGTTTGGTTCATATTGCTAAATTATACCAAAAACCTATTGTTATAGCCACTCAAATGATGGAAAGCATGATAGAAAATGCTATACCTACTCGTGCCGAAGTTAATGATGTGGCCAATTCTGTTATGGATGGTGCTGATGCTGTCATGCTTTCTGGCGAAACCTCAGTAGGAAAAAATCCCGTAAAAGTAATTAAACAAGTCACCAAAATAATTTTACAAGTTGAAAATTCAAATCTTATTAAAGTTCCTGAGATAGCTCCAATACCTGAGCATAGAGACGAACGGTTTATTTCACAAGTAGTTTGTTTTAATGCCTCTAAAATTGCACAAGATGTTTCGGCAACTGTTATCAGTACTTTTACAGCTTCAGGATTTAGTGCCTATAAAATTTCAGCTCGTCGTCCTATGGCCGACATTTTGGTATTTACTGCCAATAAAAGGATTTTAAATTCATTAGCTTTACTGTGGGGGGTAGTGCCTTTTTATTATGATAAAACTCTTTCAACGGATGAAACTATTCACGATATTGAAAAAATTGCATACCAAAATAATTATTTAGAAGAACAGGATATGATGGTTAGTGTTTTGTCAATGCCAATAACCGCAAAAGGTATGGTTAATACTATTCGGATTACTCAAGTTTAGGTCAATATGAGTCAATTATCTATTATATCTCCGTTATCAAGTGAAATTGCTGAGTTTAAGTTTTCTGTAAAAGACCATTTGGTAACCGGTGAAAATTTTGATTTATTTTACGATGCTAAGTGGGATATGTATTTGACTTATCCTGTTCCTAATAATCTTGACAAATATTACCAATCGGAGAATTATCAACCACATCAGTTATACCATAAAAGTTTTTTTAATAGCGTTTATAACTTTGTAAGGACTCTTAATTATAAATACAAATACAAACTAATCAAATCTTTTGCACCAAATGCTGATTCTATTTTAGATTATGGAACAGCCACGGGTGAATTTTTAGCTTATTTGCAAAAAAAAGGTTTTCATATTGCTGGTGTAGAGCCTAATGCGTCAGCCAGAAAGCAAGCTAACAAGTCTTTAAACAATACCGTCAAAGATGCACTTGATAATATAAATGGCCAATATGATATCATCAGTCTATGGCATGTCCTAGAACACGTAAAAGATCCGGTACATTTACTGAAAAGTATGGATAAATTACTTACGCCGGATGGTATTTTAGTGGTTGCAGTTCCAAATTTTAAATCATATGACGCTCAATATTATGGTAAACATTGGGCAGCTTTTGACGTGCCACGACATTTATGGCATTTTTCTCCTCATGCTATAAATAAACTGTTTATGCAGCAGGGTTTTACTTTATTAGGGCAGAAGCCTTTACTTTTTGATAGTTTTTATGTCAGTTTATTATCAGAAAAATATAAAACTAACCGTAAAAATTATTTTAATGCATTTTTTAGAGGTTTGTTATCAAATAATAAAGCCCGCAAAAGCGGGCAATATTCGTCTGTGATTTATTTTTTTACGAAAAGCTGATCATTCATCCAGCTCGTCATCAGTTTCAGTCTTTTGAATTTGCTGTTCGTTTGTTTTAGTTTTAGGCTTATCACAATTTAAATTAATATCAATATTAGATGGTTTGTTAAAAGGTGCTTTGCTTACATTTAAATCGGGATCATTATAATTTTTTTTCATATAGTAACCCCAAATTGGCAAGGCCATTGTAGCGCCTTGACCATATTTAACACCTTTAAAATGCACGGCACGGTCTTCTGCTCCTACCCATACACCTGTTGTTAAATTTGGCACCATACCCATAAACCATCCATCAGATTGGTTTTGAGTTGTTCCTGTTTTACCTGCTATTTCATTGGTAAAATTGTAGGGATAACCCGTAATTACTTCCTTATAAAACTCTTGATTTTTAGCCCAGCTTCCTCTCAATCGAGATCCTGTACCATATTTGGTAACGCCTTCCATCAAATTTATTACGGTATAGGCAATTTGTGGACTGAGAACTTCTTTTGTTTCAGGTATTTTTTCATAGAGTATCACCCCGTTTTTATCGGTGATTTTACTTATAACATAGGGCTCTATGTAAACGCCTTTATTAGAAAAGCCATTTAATGCGCCAACCATTTCGTATAAAGATATTTCAGGTGTACCTAAGGCTATGGAAGGTACAGCCGGAATTTTATGTTTAATACCCAAATTTTTAGCCAAATCAACAACCGGTTGCGGTCCAACCATATCTATAAGTTGTGCTGTAATAACATTGACAGAATTAGCGAGTGCTTGTTTTAAAGTTAATTTTCCACCATATTGTCCACCTGCATTTTTAGGTTGCCATGCTTTTTTTAATCCCCATCGGCCTGCTTCTATGGTGTAAGGAACATTTGGAAACGAATCGCATGGTGAGAGGTGTTTTTGATTAATAGCTGTGGCATATACAAAGGGTTTAAAAGTGGAGCCTACTTGACGTGCACTTTGTTTTACATGATCATATTTAAAATGCTTAAAATTGATGCCACCCACCCATGCTTTTATATGACCTGTATGCGGATCCATAGACATTAACCCGGCATGAAGGAAACGTTTGTAATATCTAATTGAATCTAGCGGTGTCATTATGGTATCTATATCACCATTCCATGAAAACACACGCATATGCGCTTTTTTATTAAAGGTTTTTTCAATGTCTTTATCACTAAAGCCGGCTTTTTTTAAGTTTCTCCAACGTTCTGATCTGTGCATGGCAGATTTCATAATACGATCAATTTCCTTTTGTGTTGCTTTTGGCCCTAGTTTAGGAAAATAAAAGGGCGCATTTTTAAACTTTTTAGCTTGTTTATCAAAAGCAGCTTGTAAATTTTTCATATGAGTTTTAACTGCCTCTTCTGCATTGCTTTGCAAACGGGAATCAATAGTTGTATATATTTTTAAACCATCAGTATATATGTTATATGTGCTACCGTCAGGTTTTGGATGTTTTTTACTCCATTGGCTTACAAACCGTCTTATATATTCTCTTAAATATGTTGCAATACCTTCGTCATGCCGTTCGGGACGGAACTCAAGTTTTAAAGGTAATTTTTGAAGCGAATCTTTTTCTTTTTCGGTAATAAAACCATTTTTTGCCATTTGATGCAAGACTACATTTCGGCGTTTTTTGGTTCTTTCAGGTCGGCTAATAGGCCTGAAATAAGCCGGATTTTTTAACATGCCAACTAATGTTGCCGCTTCTTCAATTGATAAGTCTTTGGGTTCTTTGTTAAAATAGATTCTTGAAGCAGATTTTATACCAACACCTTGATTTAACCAGTCAAATTGGTTTAAATACATTGCAATAATTTCATTTTTCGTATATTGCCGTTCAAGCTGCACAGCTATAATTTGTTCTTTTATTTTTTGAAGAATTTTCTGCCATAGATTTTTGTGTTCTCTTTTATGGAAAAGCAGTTTAGAGAGTTGTTGTGTTATGGTACTACCGCCACCTTTCTTTCCTAAAAAAGCTATGGCACGGCTTAAACTTCTAAAATCTATGCCTGAATGATCGTAATAACGTTCGTCTTCTGTAGCTATTAGTGCTTTGGTTAGATATGGCGAGAGTTCATCATAGCGAACCGGCGTACGGTTTTCTTTAATATAAAATTTGCCAATTATTTTATTATCTTCTGAAAAAATTTGAGTTGATAAATTAGATTTTGGGTTTTCCAAAACGGCAAAATCAGGCATATATCCTAAATAACCTTTAGCTGCCAAAAATAGAAATAGTGTAAGAGCAGCCAAACCGCCTAAGAATGCTAACCAAAACCATACAACATATTTTTTAAAGCTTTTTTTCGTTTTTGTTTTTCGTGTCATTTGAATCTTAACTAATATTATTTATTTTCTTCAATAATTATCCCAATGGTTTTAATACCGGGAAGTATACTGTCTCCTTTAATTTTACCCGCATGACGTACTGCCTGACGTAGCTGTATTTTGGTGGGATTGGTATTTTTGAATTGCCAGTTTTTTTTATAAACCAATTTACTTTCTTTTAAATCCCAAATACCACTCCCCAGCCAATGACCGGCGGCATCAGCCATTGCATATTCTAAGGTGTCTATTATTTTATATTGCTCATTTTCTATTTTGGCAATCATAAATATATTGCTATATGGATAGTCTTGATCATTTCTAACTAAGAAATAAATATTGTAGGTTTTTAGGCTATCCTCAGGACTAAATTGTAGCTGAATAATACTATCTTTAGCCCAACCTAGGTTATCGAGGTTTTTCGTTTTTTCTACAACTATTTTATTGTGACAGCTTAGTAGTAAAAACAAGGCCATCCATGAAATGTACCTTTTAGTTTTCATTTTTTTTGTTTGGTCCTTTATAATTATTTCTTCGACGTTTTGATTTATTTTTTTTAGCACGTCTCTGCGAATTGGTTTTATTGTCAGCGTTTTTAGTTATTTGTTTTTTTTCTTCCTCGGAAGCAGATTTCCTACCGTTTTGTGATTGTTTTTTATTTGAATTACTTTTTCGTTTCTTTTTTTTCCGTTTTTTTCTTTTAATTTCGTCAAAACGATTGATGTTATCTTGTCCTACAACATTTTCAAAATTATCTACAGGCTTTATTTCTTGCATTGAAAGTTCGGCGGCATATTCTTCTAAGCTTGTTATTTTTTCACCTTTTTCGTTTGTTTCTATAATTTCGTTTACTTGATCTAAGGTTAGTTTATGCCAAGTATTTCCATTTTCTTTGGTATCAGTATAAGCATACCAAAGATGACCTTTGAAGATATCTGATTTAATCCATTTGGCAGAACCTTTATCTGTTTGTAATTGTATGTTATGGGCCGGAAAATCACTTAGAGCATCAACATAAGAATCCAGTTCAAAATTTAAACAACATTTAAGTTTACCACATTGTCCGGCTAATTTTTGTGGATTTAAGGAAAGTTGTTGATATTTTGCTGCAGAGGTACTTACGCTTCTAAAATCTGTCATCCACGATGAACAGCATAATTCACGACCACATGAACCAATACCGCCAAGACGTGCAGCTTCTTGTCTGTATCCAATTTGTCGCATTTCGATTCGGGTAGAAAATTCACGTGCCAAATCTTTAATTAGACTTCTAAAATCAACCCGGCTTTCTGCTGTATAATAAAAGGTAACCTTTGTACCATCGCCTTGATATTCTACATCAGAAATTTTCATTTGCAGATGATGCTTAATCACGTATTTTCTGGCAGTGTGTTTGACTTCTTCTTCTTTGAGGCGCAAATTTTGCCATTTGTCTATATCGCGTTGAGTAGCTTTGCGATAGACTTTAAAAATTTGATTATTTTCATAATCTATTTTTTTCTTTTTCATTTGTAAGCGCACCAATCTGCCTACCATTGAGACCACACCAATATCATGTCCTGATTTGGCTTCTACAGCTACTGTATCACCTATATAAAGTTCTAGCCCGTTAGATTGAAAAAAGTCTTTTCTGGAATTCTTAAAACGAACTTCCACATAGGGAAACAATTCTTCTCCATTGGCCAATGGGATGTCTGTCAGCCAGTCAAATGTCGTTAGTTTATTACAACCTTTCATATCGCATGTGCCTATTTTGGCACATCCCGGTGTTGGTTTATCTTGAATTGCTAAATCGCAAGTATCTATTTTCGTTTCCATTATTTCTATCTTCTTAGCTTTTTATGTGCTATAAATAAAGCCGTTTATGTGTATAATTTACAAATATAGTGAAATTTTAGGCAGTTATAAATATAGGTTATTCATAAAAAAAGCCCTCTTATGTCATAAGAAGGCTTTTTATTTAATAGTTAATTTTATTCCGGTTGGGTGTAATATATTTTCAATACGGGTTTTTTACTTAATTCTATGGTTTGGTTTCCATAGAGTATAACTCCGGTTGGTGTTGAGGCATCCGGATCTCTAAATACAGTATTCGTTTTAAGAGGCAAATTAACACTATTACAAACTCTAACCCCCAAGCGCACATTGGTAGAATCATTTTTTAATACATTTCGCATGTGTCTTGTTATACCAAATCTATAATATGCTTGTCCGTCATCGTCTGTTTGTAAGGTGCCGTCAAATACGGCATAATCATTATCTGCGCTATTTTCGATATCATAAATATCGGTTAAGCTTTTTTGACCATCATAATTATATAACATTAGTCTCTGACTTTGATCTAACATTTGGTCAGTTTCCGGTTGGTTAACATATAAATAAAGCGAAGCGTCGTTAATTAACCAATCTTTTAATCTTAAATCTCGCAATTCTTGATCTGTAAATAATTTAATAACACCTTGTGATCCTGCTTCTCCTTTTAAAACTACATTAGGGTCGCCATTTATTAAATCACTGTTATTTAATGCATCTTGTGCATATGATGATAGTGTATTATTGTAATGATTTATGTTAATACCACCTAAGGGCAATGTAATCTCTTTATAGACTCTGTTATAAGTATCATCACTCGGATCGTCCGGCGTAAGGTTGTCATTTAGGATGTTTGCAGTATATTGAATAATAATTTTGGCGCTTTCAAAGGGTAGTTGTATAAAAAAGCCTTCGTTATTATTACTGATTGCATCAATATATAAACCTCTGAAGTAATCTCTAAAACTCAAAGAATTAGTTAAAACATCTTCGCCGTTATGATCGAAAATTTTGTGTCTGAAATAGGTGGTATCTAATTTGATAACCATATGTGGTCCTAACGAATCTCTTATAACCGGTTCACCATCATCATCGGTTTGTATTGTACCATCGTCATTTCGTTCATAGGTGATATAGGGTGATGTGCTAAATAAAAAATCAAGTGTGTCGCCAATGACCGTAGATTTGTATGGAGAAAAATCAAAATCCGAATAATAATATTGTTTGTTTTTTAGATCACTGTCAGGGTCATAGCTATCTAAAAGATAAGTAAGCTCATGTATTTTAATTTCAAATCGTGTTTGTCCGTATACGGAATCTAATACGTAGAAATAATTTATATCATCTATTGTTTCTTCATGAGAGAAATAAGGGACAACTAATTTAGCATCTAGAATTTGTATATCACTACCTAAATCTTCTTCAAAATTTAATACATCAGGACTTACACTGCATACAATGTCAGCTTCCAATGTGCCAAATTTATCATCATTATAAAACCCCAATGAAGTAACAGGCAAATTACCGTCAGTTGAACCTGCTATTGCCATACTAAACACTTTTGGCACTCGTTCATCATACATTATGATCTGTTGGGTTTCATATAATTTTCCTTCAAAAAGTGGTTTTCCTATCAAGTTGACACCTATTTCTGTGAATTCTTTTTTGCAAGAAGTGGCTAAAATTAAAGCCATAACAAGCATTATTAAACCTGATTTTTTGTTTAACATATATTTTTTTCTGTTTTTAAAATGGGAATTATTTAGGGGAATTGGATGATTCAAAAGCTTGGATGATTTGGGCTTTCAATTCGGATTCATTTTCATCTAAATCAATACCGGAGATATCTATAATATCAAGGTCTTTTTCTTCCAAATGTTGGGCTATTTCCTCAGGAATATTTTCCGTGCGGACAATAATACCATCTGCTAAATCTATTGCATTTTTTATTAAATTAATTTCTGTGGGTTCTTTATATTTTTCTATGAAATCAGCTGGTAATTCATCAAATTTTAATTTTTCTATCAGTTGATCGGACATAGGATTTTTAACAATTTCATCAGTCAAGACTATGTAGGTCTTAGCATCGTGAAATAAAGGCTCATTTTTGTAATATGTTTTAATATATAAGGGCAACAAGCTGGTAAACCAGTCAAAAACCAGTATGTAATCAGGACGCCATTTTAGTTTTTTAATCGTTTCTACAATTCCTTTTGCAAAAAACACGGCCCGACCGTCATTGTCTTCAAATAACTGATTGTCATCATCAGCAAATATATGTTTACGCTTAAAATATTCGTCATTATCAATAAAGTAAACTTGCATCCGCTCTTTAGGAATAGAAGCTACTTTAATAATTAACGGCATATCATCATCATTAATAACAATATTGACCCCAGAAAGGCGAATAACTTCATGTAATTGGTGTTTACGTTCATTAACTGTCCCAAAGCGAGGCATAAACATACGTATCTGACTGCCCTTACTATTTGCCGAACGTGCTATTTTATAAGCCAATTTGGCAGTATCACTATTGCTTATGTATGGATAAATACCAGATGAAGCAATTAAAAAATTCTTACCTTTCATAAAGATGAATGTTGATATTGAAACACAAAGATACAAATTTTTGATGTATATTTGAAGCTGACAGTACGCATAAACTCGTTAAAATTTTCATAATGAAAGTATTTCATGCAAAAGAAGCGCTTCAAAATCATCTGCAACCTTTAAAACAATCCGGAAAAACAATTGGTTTTGTTCCAACTATGGGCGCTTTACATGATGGCCATTTGGCTTTGGTTAAAAATGCTTTAAAAGACAATGATGTTACTGTTGTCAGTATTTTTGTAAATCCAACGCAATTTGACAATCCTGATGATCTAAACAAATATCCTCGTACTTTGGAAACTGATTTAGCAATGCTTGACAAGCTTTCGCCGGAGATATTGGTTTTTACGCCGGATGCTATAAATTTTTACGATGGTCAAATTAAAAGTCAACCATTTAATTTTGACGGATTAGAATATGAAATGGAAGGTAAACATAGGCCGGGACATTTTGACGGGGTGGGAACAGTTGTAAAAAAACTTTTTGAAATTGTACAACCTCATACGGCTTATTTTGGTGAAAAAGATTTTCAACAATTAAAAATTATAGAAAAATTGGTTGAAAAATTTAATTTTTCTATACTTATTAAACCGATACCTATTTATCGTGAAGCTGATGGTTTGGCCATGAGTTCGAGAAACAAACGTTTATCTTTTATACATAGAAAAGCAGCGCCTTTTATTTATCAAGTATTAAAACAAGCACAACTTTTGTCTCAAACCAATACATTTAAAGAGGTTAAGACTTTTGTGAATGATGTTATACAAGCACATCCTTTGTTAAAACTGGAATATTTTGAAATTGCTGAGGCAAACACTCTTCGCCCTGCCGATAAAAAAAAAGTTGGTAACAAATACCGAGGTTTTATCGTTGTGTATGCAGGTGAAGTTCGCTTGATAGATAATATTGAATTATAAAACTTAAAAAAATATGCCGGTAATTGAACTTAAAGATATAGAGAGACATTTTAAAATGGGTAACGAGACCGTTAAAGCTTTGCGCGGAATAAATTTGAACATAAATAAAGGCGAATATGTAGCATTAATGGGACCTTCGGGAAGTGGAAAATCTACCTTGATGAACATCATCGGTGCTTTAGATACACCTACAAAAGGCGTTTATCACCTTAATAACCAAGAGGTTGAAAAACTCACGGATAAAGATTTGGCAGGTATTCGTAATAAAGAAATTGGTTTTGTTTTTCAAACATTTAATTTACTTCCGCGCACAACTGCATTGGACAATGTGGCTCTGCCATTGGTTTATGCTGGCAAATCAAAATCTGCGCGTGTCAAACGTGCCAAGGAAGTACTTGAAATGGTTGGGTTGGCCGACCGTATGACGCACAAACCTAATGAACTATCAGGAGGACAAAGACAAAGAGTCGCTATTGCCAGGGCTTTGGTTAACAATCCTTCAATCATATTAGCTGATGAGCCTACCGGTAATTTAGATTCTAAAACTTCAGAAGAAATTATGGCTCTTTTTGACGAATTGCATCGCAAGGGACATACCATAGTGTTGGTAACTCATGAAGAAGATATTGCAAAATATGCCAAACGTGTTGTCCGATTAAAAGACGGGCTTGTTGTAAGGGATGAAATGAATAAAACAGTTCGGCCAGAAACGCAAGAAACCAAATCTTGACTTTTAATTATGTTTCAAATTGCTAATTTTAGGTATCAATCTTTAGGTAGATAAACTGCATATAAAAGCTAAACAATATTTTTTTATAAATGCCAATTTTATTATGCGGTATACTTCTTAAAATTAGGGGCTCTTAAAATTTTTATAAAATTACCTGATGCGCATACATTTATTCTTATTTTTGTAGCTAGTGCATATTTTGCCATAAACTTTTTATATATGAAACAAATATCTTACCGAAAATTAGAAGTCTTTTTAAGTTTACTGGTCTTTTTTATCAGTTTATTTACTTACATATCTACTTTGGAGCCAACGGTTAGTTTTTGGGATTGCGGTGAATTTATTTCTACTTCCGATAAGTTACAGGTTGGACATCCTCCGGGAGCGCCTCTTTTTCAAATGTTAGGTGCTTTTTTTGCAATGTTTGCCAGCAGCCCTGCTAAAATAGCCTATATGATTAATATGATGTCAGCCATATTTAGTGCTTTAACTGTGTTTTTTCTATTTTGGACTATCCAGCATATTTTAGTAAAATATATTATAAGGAAAGAAGCTTTGTCTGAAATAGATAAAATTTTGGTATTAGGCAGTGCAACAGTAGGCTCATTGGCTTTTGCTTTTTCAGATTCCTTTTGGTATTCAGCAGTTGAAGCTGAGGTTTACGCATCAGCAATGTTTTTAATGTCTGCCTTATTTTGGGTAGGATTAAAATGGGTCGATAATTTAGAATCTCCACGAGGTAACCGGTGGTTAATATTAATGGCCTTTATCATAGGTTTATCTTTTGGTGTGCATTTTATGGTATTATTGGTTATTCCGGCAATAGGACTATTATACTATTTCAAAACAACCCCACAATTCAACATTAAATCTTTTATTTGGGCCAATGTTGTGGTTTTTGGTATTTTATTGTTTATTTTTAAAATGTTGCTGCCCTGGACCATGAAATTTTTTAGTTTTTTTGAAATCACTTTTACCAATACCTTTGGCCTTCCCTTCAATACCGGCACCTTAATAGCAGGTTTGATTATGGCTGCTATTTTTTATTACCTTATCAAAAAAGCCCATGAAAAAAACAATCGTCTTTTAGAAATGCTGACCTTGTCTACATTATTTATTTTTATCGGGTTTTCTACTTGGATTATTTTGCCCATTAGAGCTAATGCCAATACGGTTATTAATGAAAATGCGCCTACTAATGCCCGCGAACTTTTGGCTTATTATAATCGAGAGCAATATGGCGAAACACATTTATTTTACGGACCTTATTATTCGGCATATTATCATGGTTTGGATGAAAAACAACCGTATGTTGACGATAAGCCTAAATATGAACAGGATAAAAAGCAGGGTAAATATGTGATTGTAAACAATTATAAAAATGCAAAACAAAATTTTACGCATACACATTGGGGTATTTTGCCGCGTATGTGGGATCCGGCTAGTGCAGATAATTATAAAATGATAGCCGGTATTCCGGCCAGAAGTAAACGTAAACCTACATTTTTAGAAAATATGAAGTTTATGTTTGATTATCAATTTGGTTATATGTATTGGCGATATTTAATGTGGAATTTTGTGGGGCGACAAGATGACGAACAAGGCCGTCTGGATAACCATGGAAATTGGTTAAGTGGCATTAAGTTTATAGATGAAATGCATTTAGGACCACAAGATGGCTTACCTTATGATTATAAAAACAATAAAGCTCGTAATACTTATTTTTTCTTACCGTTTTTATTGGCTTTTATTGGTATTTTATACCATTCGGGTAAAGATTGGAAAAGTTTTTATGTTGTTTTGGTTGCTTTTCTTATGACAGGTTTGGCCATTGTTTTTTATACAAATGTCAGACCTTTTGAGCCTCGTGAACGTGATTATGCAGTTGTAGGCTCTTTTTACTTTTTTGCTATTTGGTTAGGTATTGGAGTTTATGCTTTATATCAATATTTAAAAAAATATATATCAGGTAAAGTTGTGGCTTACGGCATCATTGTCTTAAGTTTGCTGGCGGCTCCTGTTTTAATGGCTAGTCAAAACTGGGATGATCATGACCGTTCTCAAAAATATTCTGCCTTAAATAATGCTAAATCCTATTTGAATTCATGCCAAAAAAATGCCATTTTATATACTATTGGAGATAATGACACCTTTCCACTTTGGTATGCACGTGATGTAGAAGGCATTCGTCCTGATATGCGTATTATCAATACCAGCTTGCTCAATACCGACTGGTACATTGATCAAGCTAAACGCAAAGTTTATGAGGCAGCACCCCTAAAAATAAAAATGCCACATAAAAAATATGTATATGGTACGAGAGATGCCTTATATCCAAATTTTTTAAAAGATACTTTAGATATCAAAGATTTTGTAAAATTGTCTCTTAATGATAAATTTACCACGGTCAATCCGGATAATGGACAAACAATGTATTTGTATCCTTCCAGATATATACGAGTACCGGTCAATAAAGAGAATGTTTTAAAATATGGAATTGTAGCACCAAAAGATTCTGCTAAAATAGTCAAGGAAATGATATTAGATGTAGGCCAAAATGGTATATATAAAGCTAATTTGGCCATGTTAGATCAATTAGCAAACAATGACTGGAAACGCCCTATCTATTTTACAGGTGGCAGCTTTAAAGATGAAGATTATTTATGGGCTAAAAATTACCTGCAATTAGACGGGCTTACCTACAAATTGGTTCCTATTTATACACCTTATAAAGGTATAGATTTTGGACATATAAATACAGATATTATGTATGCAAATGTAAAAAAATGGGACTGGGGAAATATGAATAAAGGTATATATCTAGATCCTGAAACCCGTCGGAATTCGTTAACATATCGCAATATTCTTTACCGTTTAGCCGATTCACTATATGTAGAAAATAAACCCAAAAAGGCCGAAGAAATCTTAGATTTATCTATTGACAAAATGCCTATTGATCAGTTTGGATTTTATTCTTCACTTTTAGATTACATCGATTTATATTATCGCTTAGGGAAGAAGGAAAAAGCCCGTAAAATAGCAGATAAACTTACAGAAAAGTTTAAAGAGTATTTAGAATATTATGCGCAAATGCCTTTGCAAGAAAAGTATAAAAATTTTGACGATATTGAACGTTATTTCCTCCTTTATCGTGAAGTTTTAAAAATGACTGCTCAATATAATGACACACAGTTTGCAAATGAAAAAATGAAAGATTTTGAAGCTTTAATGACACAATATAATGATATGTTACAAACAGATGATCAATAAAAATAGTTAATTATTGATTTTATAAGGGTTGCTTATTGGCAGCCCTTTTTATATTGATATAATAAAGAGTTTGGCTATGAAATTATTATGCATTTATTTCAAAATTTAGGATTAATAATTATCATAAACATTAGTTTATAAATAAAATAACCTAATCCTTTTGCATAAAAATAGCTGTTAAAATAAGAAATGATAATGCCGTAATTGGCACTAATCCACCATGCCAAGCATCGGGTTTAATCCAACCTTGCCAGCCCATTGTAATTAAATGGAGCATGACAAAAACAATAAATATTTTTTTTCTGATACGTAAGCTTAAACCTGTTTGATCTTTAAAAAAGTATAAGATGGCAGCTGATGTACCAAATAGTAAACTGAGATTACCCCATAAGCTAAGTCCGAAATCCGGTATAAAAAAAACTTTAAGGTAATAAGGCTTAAGTATAAAGGTACTTAAAATAATGTGTAAAGCAATTAATATATATATCAGTTTTTTTAAAATCTCTTTGTTAGATTGACTTAGAGATTTTCTGTTTAAAAAGAATAATAAAATAATGGCACTAAAAATCAAAATTTTGTTGAGGGTAAAAATAAAAAAATCTTTCCATAATATTGGTCCGAAAATATGGTAGCGTACGGTAGCATAAATAGTGGTCAAAAGAAATGTCGCAGTTAATATTTTGTAAAGTTTGCTCATTATTTAAATTTGAAAAGTCAAAAATAAACAATTTTATTACCTTTGCAGTCTTATAAAAATGTTAAATTATGAAAGAGAATTTGGTAGAATGGGTTGGGTATGCCGCCATGATTATGTTAATGATATCCTTTATGATGAAGGATATAAAAAAACTTCGAATTATTAATACAATTGGTTGTTTATTATTTGTAGTATATGGTTTTATGTTGGGATCATATCCAATAATAATTACTAATGCTTTCATCTCATTAGTCAATTTGTATTATTT
>WGBX01000134.1 GCA_015494075.1 Flavobacteriaceae bacterium | reverse complement strand
CCAAATCATAGTCTGATAATTTCTTAACCATTTCTTCTATTCGGTTTGTTGAAAAAAAATCATCACTATCTGCAAAAATTAGATAATCATAACCTAATTCAATAGCTTTATTTATACCATATTCTCTATTTTTTGCAGGTAACTTTTTATGTTGATAATCAATTATGTTCAGATTGTATTTTTTTTTATAATCATCAAAATTATATAGTCCATCATTAACTACCAATATATCAAAGTTAGTATAAGTTTGTTTTAGTAATGAACTTAAAAATTCATCAATAAAGCGTTCTGTTGCCGGAAAAACGGTTGTTAGTATCGCAACTTTTTTTTCCATTATCTTATTTTTTTAACGGGACTTCCGACATAAACACCTTTGTTCTTTAAATTTTTATTGACGACACCATTGATGCCAATAAAAATATGATCTTTGATACTAATACCATTAACAAAAGTGCTGTTTGAACCGATAAAACATTCGTTTCCAACTTCAACATTTCCATTTAACACTGAAGCAGTTGAAATGTGATTATGATTGCCTATATGACAATCGTGTTCTATTAACGCTTTAGTATTCACAATATTATTAAAGCCTATTATTGTGTCTGCATTAACAACCGCTTGATGCATGATAATGGTTCCTTCACCTATTTGTGAATGTCTAGAAACAAATGCAGTTGAAGCTACAATCACCGGTAAATGAAAGCCGGTTTCTTTAGCTTTCTGATATAATTTCTTTCGCAAATTAGCTGAAGTAATTTGTCCTACCGTAATCAAGGCATAATCATATTTTTTCTTTAACTCAGGCAATTGGTCATCTGTGCCTATAACCGGATATCCTAAAACTTTTTGGCCTAGTTTGTCCGGTGTATCAACAATACCTGCAATTTGGTATTCCTGTGTAGATTCAATAACCGCAATACAGGATTTGCAATGTCCGCCACCGCCAATTAATATGATTTGTTTTTTACTCATTTATCCTTACACTACTGGTTATATTAACAACTCTATCCGCCAAAAATTCAGCATTTGACAAATCACTTTTCGGACAATCTTTAAACATTTCCAGCCGGTTCATCAATTGCCATATCGGGCGTGTCATAACGCCTGCGTCATTTGTATATTGTAAAAAAGCATCTCTACTCTTTTTATCTTTTAACATAATAGCATTGAGCCAATAGTTGGCTTTACTGTTTTCAGTTTCACGCATGAATTTGACATCCTCAAAATTACTAAAAAAATCGGCATACAAATCTGATAAATCCCGTTTGTTTTTTACAAAACTATCCACTTGTTCCAACTGTGCGCACGCCAAAGCGGCATTGATATTGGGCATCCGGTAATTATATCCGATGGCATCATGAGCATATTCCCAACGGTGCGATATTTTGGCTTGGGTAGATAAATGCTTGGCTTTAACGGCAAAATCTTTATCATTAGTAACAATAGCGCCGCCACCTCCGGAAGTTACCGTTTTGTTGCCGTTAAAACTAAATATGCCTGCTTTGCCAAAACTTCCGGTGTGTTGTCCTTTGTAATAACTCCCCAAAGATTCTGCGGCATCTTCTACTACGGGAATATTATAAGTATTGCAAACTTCAATGATTTGATCGATATAAACCGGTAACCCGAATGTATGCATCGGAACGCAAGCGGCTATACGTCTGCCTGTGTTTTTGTTGTAGCAGACACCTTGTCGCATTTCGGCAATCTCCTCTAAATGTTGTGCCAATTTATCAGGCGATAATCCCATAGTTTCCATATCCACATCTACAAAATGTGGTATGGCACCGGCGTATTTAATGGCATTGGCAGTGGCAATAAAAGTTAAGGGTTGGGTTAAAACTTCATCGTTATTTTTTACCCCGGTCAATTGTAAAGCCAAGTGCAACGCATTTGTGCCGTTTACTATGGCAACGGCATATTTGGCACCGGTTATATCGCTCATCATTTCTTCAAATTTATCAACATAAGCACCAACCGACGACACGAAAGTTGAATCAATGGCGTCCATTACGTATTTTCTTTCGTTCCCAACAAATCGCGGTTCATGCAACGGAATAAAACCTTCCGGTTGATGATAAACCTCTCTGATAAATTGCACAACTTCTTTATACATTGTATATGCCGGCTTTATATTGTTTTAAATTATTTTTATCGGAAAACCAATTGATGGTTTCTTGCAAACCTTCTTCAAGCGTATAACCGGGACGCCAATTGGTGTGTTTGATAATTTTACTGTTATCACCAAACAGTCTGAATACTTCTGATTTTGCCGGTCGCAATCGGTTTTTGTCTTGCACGATTTTGGCATTAGGGTTGATTAATCGGATTAATGTATCAGCCATCTCTTGCATTGATATTTCCGAATTGGTAGCTATATTACATTCATGTCCAATCAATGAATCGGTTTTAGCAATTTCGATAAAACCTTTAACGGTATCTTTTACAAAGAGTAAGTCACGGGTCGGCGATAAATCTCCCAATTTAATTTCTTCAAAACCATTTAACAATTGTGTAATAATGGTAGGAATAATAGCCCTTGCCGATTGACGCGGCCCGTAAGTATTAAAAGGTCTTACAATGGTAACCGGCAAATCAAAAGAGCGGTAAAAGGAATCTGCCATGCTGTCTGCACCAATTTTGGTAGCAGAATAAGGTGATTGCGGTTGTTTTGGGTGTTTTTCATCTATCGGGACATATTGTGCCGTGCCGTAAACCTCCGAAGTAGATGTAACCAACACACGATTAACTCCTAAATCTCTAGCCGCTTGCAAAATATTTAAGGTGCCTTTTACATTAGTATCTACATAACTATCCGGTGAATGATAGGAATAAGGTATGGCAATCAAAGCAGCCAAATGAAATACCATATCACAATCCTTCATTGCTGTACGTACACCGTTCGGATCACGAATATCTCCGGTAAAGACTTCTATTTTAGCCAATTTCTCTTTTGGAAAAGTATCTAACCATCCCCAGGAATTAAATGAGTTATAATAGC
>WGBX01000133.1 GCA_015494075.1 Flavobacteriaceae bacterium | reverse complement strand
CAATAATAGGAATACAGCAAACCGTTATTTTCTAAAACTTTAACTTATAGTTTACAAAAGACAACGGTTGAATTTCATTGATAAAAAAAGCCCCTATAATGTGGGGCTTTTTAGATTTATCAGATTTTTTTAATTCCATTCGTCATCATCATAACCATAAAATTCGCCAAATGGATTTTCTGTGCCATTGCCATTTTGAAATTCATCAAAATCGTCCTTATTTGAATTAAAATCTATTTCAGGTGGGTCTTCGGGACGAATACCTTGGGCGTGAGCAACTTTAGGATATTCTATTCCCGGAGCTTTTTCACCGGTTTCCATTAAACTAATTAAAAAACGCCACATGTTTAAAAAATCATAAATATATAGTAAATTCGGATTTTCTTCGCTTATTACATCTTTAATCAAAGTATTACTCATCATATTATTTGCAGGTTGGGTGTCGTCCATATTAAATAAAGGAATCTCCAAACCTTGATTCAGTTCCTCATCGGTTAAATAAAAAGAAGCCATTTCGTCGCCGATAAAATCAAAACTTTGTACAATAGTGTTATGCAAATCTTCTAAGCTTGCATTGTCTTGAATTTCAATATCTCGATAAACATCATCGCCATCTGTTTCTAAAAAAACTCTTAATTTGTGTAACATCGTGTTTTATTTTATATCAAAATTACTATTTTTTTATAATCTTAGGGCCTATTTTGTGCATATATTTGCAAGCATCCTCATAGTTATTTGGAATATGACCGTCTAAAATGGCCTCTTTTATAGCTTCTTTAATTTGTCCAACTTCTTTTGAGGGTGGGAGGTTAAAATATTGCATAATTTCTTCGCCTGTTATGGGTGGTTGAAAATTTCGAATTTTATCACGCTCTTCTATTTCAATCAATTTTTTACGAACTTTTTTTAAATTATTGCGATATTTTTCATATTTTCTTTTGTTTTTAGTTGTTATATCTGCTTCGCAGAGTTGCATTAAATCATCAATATCATCTCCGGCTTCAAACAGTAGTCGTCTAATAGCAGCATCCGTAACATTATCTACAAGCGCAAGAGGTCGTGAACTTAATAATACTAATTTTTGTACATATTGCATAGAATGGCCCATTGGTAGTTTTAAGCGTTTAAATATTTTCGGAACCATTTTACTACCCACAAATTCGTGTCCGTGAAATGACCAACCGTTTTTATTGTGATAGCGTTTGGTGACCGGTTTTCCGATATCATGCAATAGTGCAGCCCATCGCAGCCATATATTGTCAGATATTTTGGCAATATTGTCTACGACTTCTAATGTATGGTAAAAATTGTCTTTATGTAACTTTCCTTCATTTTCTTCAACGCCTTGAAGTTTGCTGAGTTCTGGAAAAAATTCATCTAACAATTCAGATTCGTAAAGTAGTCGTAATCCTAAGGATGGTTTATCATGTAGCATTATTTTGTTAAATTCATCTATAATACGTTCTTTTGAAAGTATTTTTAGCCTTTGTTTGTTACGTTTTATAGCTTCAAAGGTATCCGGATGAATTATAAAATTAAGTTGTGATGCAAAGCGTATGGCGCGAATCATACGTAAAGGATCGTCAGAAAATGTAATATCAGGATCTAAGGGTGTACGAATAATTTTCATTTGTAAGTCTTCAAGTCCATTAAATGGATCAATAAGTTTACCCCAATCATTATTGTTTAAACTGATAGCCAAAGCGTTTATGGTAAAATCCCGACGTTTTTGGTCATCTTCCATACTACCGGTTTTAACTTCCGGTTTACGACTGTCAAAATTATAAGATTCTTTGCGGGCACCAACAAATTCTAAAACCAAATCATTAGATTTTAACATGGCAGTCCCAAAATTTTTGTAAATACTAATATGCGGATTACCGGGTAATAATTCTGCAACTTTTTTAGCCAGTTTTATACCATTTCCTAAACTTACAATGTCAATATCTTTAGCTTTTTGTTGTTTTAGAAGAAAATCACGCACATAACCGCCAACTACATATACAGGTGAATGGAGTTCTATGCCGGCTTGTTTAATTATTTTAAAAACAGCATTGTCAACAGCTGCTGGGTAACTTTTAGGTTTGTTCATTAATCTCTGATAATTTCAATGCCACGGTTTGCCGACCATTTTATAATTTTAGATGGTTTTCCGGGGCTTGTTTTGCGGTGCAAATTTACGACATAATCTACCTTTTGCAAAATCAGAGGATTAATATCATCAAATGATTTTGGTGTTATATCACCTGAAAAATTGGCTGATGTTGATATTAGAGGTTTTTTTAAAGCTTTTATCAAATCATGTGCAAAACCTTTTTTAACAACTCTTATGGCAATAGAGCCATCTGCTGCTAATATTTCGGGTGGTAAGTTTTTGGGTTGCTCATAAATCACAGTAGTGGGTTCAATACTTTTTTCTAAGATGTCCCATATTTCCATAGGGATATTTTGTACATAATTTTGGAGCATTTTATAGGAATCTACTAATACCAGTAAGCTTTTATCAGCACTTCTTTGTTTGATTTGATTAATTTTTTGTGCCACTAACGGGTTTGTGGCATCACCGCCGATGCCCCAAACGGTATCTGTGGGGTAAAGAATGACACCACCATTTAAGACTATTTCTATGATATTCATTTTTATAAATTTTTTGTCTTTTTCTGATACATTTCATTCAATTTTCTAAATCTTTCTTTCATGCCTGAGGCATTTAATTTAGCAATGGTCCATCCGGTTTTTCCATCTAAAATACCAAAGGTAATGATATAATGATATAAAAACCTATAAGCCGGTTTTATTTGTTGATATATCCAGTTAGGTTTTTCTTTTTTCCTATACATTTCTTTGGCTTTTAAATCAGCGTAATTTTTTATCTTTTGGTAATAATCATCATAATTTTTAAAAGTGTAATGGAGGATAGGAGATTTTAAAAAGCCTACTTTTCCGCGGCATTGAATTTCTTCATGTACAAGCTTGCCATTGTATAGACAACTGTTTTTATTAAACAAACGTAGCACTTTGTCATTTTGCCATCCACTGAATTTGACTTTTTTACCTGAAAAATAATTTATTCGAGGAATCCAAAAACCGTCTTCATTATCAATATGATTTAACTTATCGATAATTTCCAGTTTTAAATCTTCTGAAAGTCGTTCGTCTGCGTCTAGTATAAAAATCCAGTTATTTTCAGCTTGTTCGATAGCATAATTTTTTTGAGTTGAAAAATCATCAAATTGGCGTTGGATTATTTTAACTCCCATTTGTTTAGCAATAGACGTCGTTTTGTCAGTGCTATAAGCATCTATGATTATGATTTCATCAGCCCATTCTACCTGACTTATAGTCTGTGCAATGTTTTTTTCTTCATTTAAGGTTGGAATTATTGCGGTTAGTTTAAGGCATTTTTTTTGCTTTAAGGCAGTATTAACGGGTAAGCCTAATGTTTTTTGATATATTTCAACATATTGTTTGGTAGCTTCTTTCCAAGTAAAGCGTTTGCTCCATTTTACAATCTCTTGATATCTGTTGTTTTGGTGATAATCTTTTAATCCGTTTTTTAATACTTCTTGCATATGTTCCGGATCAAAAGTCTTGAAATAATAAGCTTTATCGCCACCTACTTCTGGTAAACTTGTAAATGTTGAGAGAAATACAGGTTTGCCCAAACGCATTGCTTCGATAGGCGGTAGGCCAAAACCTTCTGAAATGGAAGGAAACAGAAAAGCTTCAGCTTGATTCATATACCAGTATTTTTCTTCATCACTTATTGGGCCTGTCAAATGCACGCGATCTTTAACGCCAAATTTTTCAGCTTCTGACCAAATTTGTTCAATGTATGATTTGTCCGGATGTATACCGCCAATAACCAACTCATAATCATTGCCGACTAATAAACGAGGTAAAACATGAAAGTGTTTTTTATATAAGACAGTTCCTACACTAAAAAGAAATTTATTTTTAGGCCGATATGATGGCGTGTCAAAATGCGGATATTCATTTACTTCCACACCATTGTATATTACATGTATTTCTTTACCTTTTGTATTCAAATGTTTTTTGACATCTTCTTTAACAAAATTAGAAATGACAGTAATAGCATCTGCACGGTTAATTTTATCTTGTACAGCTTGTAACAATTTTTTCTTTTTATAGTCAGGCTTGTCAGTATATATAAAATTAAGATCGTGAATAGTATAGACAAACTTCATGTCATTTTTAGGCACATATTTAGTGTCTTGCCATGTGGCATGCCATAGTTTATACTTTTTAGGTTTTGTCAAATAAAATTTGTCTAATTGGCTTCGGTTGATTTTGTTTAAAAAACCCGGAAATTTTACTTTTGGATAGGTAAAAAAATGAAAATGAAATTTGTCATTGTGATATTTGTGTAAATTAACGGCTAAATTTTTGCAATAAAAATACAGGCCGGTAAAAGGATGTTTCATCCGTTCAACATCAACAATTATATGCGGTTTTTGTTTCAAGGTTTAAAAATTTTGGGTCAAATATACGATTTATTTTTTGAGGATTTCCTTATATAAAGCTTGCCATTGCATAGCGATATTGTCATCATTAAATTTTTGTGCATAATCATATCCGGCTATTATATTTTCAGACATATTACTGTTATATATTTGTTTTATTTTTTCTTTAATTTCAAGAGGATTTAAAACATTGTCTAAATAAAAAGCTTTTGGGCCGGCTGCTTCCGGAAACACTCCATCACGATTTGTAATTACAGGTATGCGACTATATAAAGCTTCAATAATAGGAATGCCAAAACCTTCAAAAATACTTGGATAAATAAACATATCTGCCATTTGATACAGAGCAGCCAACTCCTTCAATGACAGGGCTTCTAAAAAGAAAATTTGTTTGGTCATATTGTGTTTGTTAATATAAGTATGTATTTTAGAAGCATATTTTGTTTGGCGACCAACTAAAACTAAATTAAAGGCTGTTCCTTTTAAGGCTTTTACAATACTGAAGGCATTTTTACGAGGTTCTATTGTTCCGACATTTAAAATAAAATTTTGAGGTAATTGGAATTTTTGTCTCAATGAATTTTTAAATTCTGCACTATAACTCATCTTAAAAGCCTGATGACAACCTTGATAAATTACCTTAATTTTCTCTGGTTCAATTTTAAAAAAATTGACCAAATCTGACTTGGTTTGTTCACTAATAGCCACAATTTGATCAGCAACATTGGTAGCATATTTAAATTTTGCTTTATAAAACATGCGATCTATGGGTTTATATAATTCCGGATAACGGATAAAAATCAAATCGTGAATTGTTACAATTGATTTGACACCGGTTTTTTGTATCCCGAATGGTAATTCGCCGCTTAGTCCGTGAAAAATATCCGGTTGATCTTTTAATAAGTCCTTATTGATAAATTTGCTGCGCCATAATGCCGGAATTTTCTTTAAAATTTTACCCTTCGGTTCTCTTATGATGGTAGAATTTAATTTTTCAAACCTATTTATGCTAGCAGGTTTGGGGTTGTATAAGAGATATTGATTTTTTGGATAATAGGTAGCCATAATACGAACTAAATCGCGACTATAATTACCCAATCCGGTAGCGTTGTGAAATAAACGCTTGGCATCATAACCTATTTTCATTTTTATTTTTGTTAGATTAACATTAAGGTCATATTTAACCATGCTTTTATCATCGAGTTATTTTTCAAGAGTTATTTTTGAAAAAGCATCTTTAACAAGTGCTTTTTGTTGGATAACCTTTTGTTTAATATCTTTACACAATTCGCTGTAATTCAATTGAATATAATTCATTTTTTCGATAATGAGATTAACAATTTCACCATTCTCCCAAAGTTTGGGATCATTACTTTCAATAATTAAATCACTTCTTTCCAAATTTAACCCGATAACACCTTGGTATTTGGCACTATAAGATAAAGCAATTGCAGGTGTACCCATTTGCAGGGTTGATACGGCTGCATGCATTCGGCCGGTAATAGTCATAAATCCATTTCCTAGTATAAAACGCGCGCGTGTTGGTAATATTTTATCGGTAACCGGAACAATTTTTTTTAAAATTTCTTCATCATAAAAATCATCTTGTTTCAAATATTTTAAGAATTCATTTATTTGAGCGCCTTCATCGCCGTGAGGTGGAAAAGTATGTGCTAATAAAACAATTTTTTGATCTTTATAAAATGGCTTTTTTAATATTTGTTTGATTAAGGCATTGTAGGCCTTAAAATACACTAATTTATCTGATGTATAATACTTACCTTGTAGGCCTGAAATAACTAGGCTAATATATTTTTTCTTTTCCAAAG
>WGBX01000132.1 GCA_015494075.1 Flavobacteriaceae bacterium | reverse complement strand
GGAAGTAAACTCAATTGTTGTTGAGTGTAATTTTTAAATCTTATATTTGTTGAACTTTGCATACCTAAAGATACAAAATTTTTAGGGACGGGAGAAGAAATTCTCCCGTTTTTTTATATAAAAAAGGCTGCCTTTTGAGACAGCCTCTTTTAAATAAAATACGGTTTAATTTATTTTACCTCATAAGTTTGACCTGAAAATAGCAAGTCTTCAAAGCTTTTAACAGGATTTACTTTTTTGGCATATTCTGTTACTTTAGCTTCACGATCTTCTAAGGTTTCATCATTTACAGCACGAATTACCCCCATTACAACCGGCTCTTTTAAGTTGACTAATGCCAAGTGCAAGGTTGGATCTTTTTCTTTAGCATCATGAATTAAAATATCATCTTCGGTAATTCCATTTTCACCAATTTTTGCTACTTTTAATTTCATGCCGTCTAAAATCAAACCTTTGTCTTTATTTTTTCCGAAAATCATAGGTTTGCCATGTTCAACAACCAATTGCGCATCTTCTTTCACAGATTTATCAGTAATATCTTTGTATGCACCATCATTGAAAATGACACAATTTTGAAGTATTTCAACTAATGATAAACCTTTGTGTTTGTCAGCCTCAATGTATAATTTAGTTTGAAGTTTAGCATCATTACCGGCAGCTCTGGCAAAAAATTTAGCTTGCGCACCAATAGCCAATTCTCCCGGATTAAAAGGGGCTTGAACATTACCATAGGGCGATGACTTTGTTTTTTGTCCTAATAATGAAGTGGGAGAGAATTGCCCTTTGGTTAGTCCATAGATTTCATTATTAAACAAAATATAATTTAAGTCAATGTTTCTTCTAATAGCATGTATAAAATGATTACCACCAATAGCCATAGAATCGCCATCACCTGATGCTACCCAAACACTCAATTTAGGATTGGCAAGTTTGGTGCCTGTTGCAATAGCAGCTGCACGACCATGTATACCATGTATACCGTAATTGTCCATATAATACGGAAAACGAGATGAACAACCAATGCCGGATATAAAGACAATATCTTCTTTGTTTTTTCCAATTTGAGGCAATGCTTTTTGAATAGATCGCAAAATGACGTAGTCGTCACAACCGGGACACCATCTGACATCTTGGTCACTGGCAAAATCTTTAAATGTATATTTGATATTAGTTGTCATAATTATGCGTCTTTAATAATTTTTTTAAATTCTTTGATTAATTCTTCTGAGCTCAACGGTAAGCCTTGTACTTTATCATATTTAATATAATCAAATTGCGGATAATTCATTCGCAATAAATCTGCAAATTGTCCCATATTTAATTCAGGAACAATAATTTTTTGATATTTTGAAAATACATCGGCAACTCCATGTGGAAGAGGATTGATGTATGAAAAATGTGCTAATCCGACTTTATGACCTGGATTTTCGTCACGATATTTTTTTACTGCTGTTTTAAGGCTGCCATACGTACCGCCCCAACCTACAACTAATAAATCGCCTTCTTGATCAAACTCTGCTTTAAGTGATGGAATAAAATCTTTGACTTTACGAACTTTTTCAGCTCTAAGTTTAACCATCTCTTCATGATTTAAAGGATCTTGTGATACTGTTCCTTCAATTTTGTCTTTTTCAAGTCCGCCAATTACATGTTCTAATCCGGGCGTGCCTGGAATTGCCCAAGGACGAGCTAAGGTTTTAGGATCACGTTTATATGGATGAAAATCGTCAATATACTCGGTAATTTGATATGTTGCAATTTCGGGCATTTCATCTAAAGTTTTGATGCGCCATGGCTCTGAACCATTTCCAATATAACCATCAGTAAGTAAAATGACCGGTGTCATATGTTCTAAAGTTAGTTTGGCAGCCATATATGCCATATCATAACTGTCGGCAGGTGATTTAGCGGCTATCACAATAGCAGGACTTTCACCGTTACGACCGTACATAGCTTGCATTAAATCCGATTGTTCGGTTTTAGTTGGCATACCTGTTGAAGGGCCACCCCGTTGTACGTCAACAACAACTAATGGTATTTCTAACATAATAGCCAAACCTAAGGCTTCACCTTTTAATGCCAAACCCGGACCTGAGGTAGTTGTAATGGCTAATTTACCGGCAAAAGAAGCACCAATAGATGAACTAATTCCGGCAATTTCATCTTCTGCTTGAAAAGCTATAACATCTAAATTACGCCATTTGGCTAATTCGTGTAAAATATCCGTGGCAGGTGTAATAGGATATGATCCTAAAAACAATTCTAAGCCTGCTTTTTTTGCAGCAGCCATGAACCCCCATGCGGTTGCTTGGTTACCCATAATAATCCGGTAAGTACCTTTTTCTTTTTCTGCCGGACCGATGACATAATGTGTAGGCATTAATTCTAATGTGTCTGCAAAATGATAACCGGCTTTTAAAGCTTTAATATTGGCCTCAACAATTTGAGGTTTATTTTTAAATTTCTTTTTCAAAAATTCTTCGGTGTATTTTGGGTCTTTGCTGTAGAGCCAGTATAACATACCTAATGCAAACATGTTTTTACTTCGGGTCATACTTTTACTATCCAATCCGGTGTCTTTGAGTGCTTCACGTGTTAATGAAGTCATAGGTACCGGTACTACATTATAATTAGACAAAGAGCCGTCTTCCAATGGATTGGAATCATATTTGGCTTTTTGTAAATTGCTACGTGTAAAGGCATCAGCGTCAACAATGACCATATGACCGGGTTTAAGGTCTTTGATATTAGTTTTTAAAGCAGCCGGATTCATGGCTACTAATAAATCTAAATCGTCTCCGGGGGTGCTGATTTCATTAGAACCAATGTTAACCTGAAATCCGGAAACGCCGTATAAACTCCCTTGTGGTGCGCGTATTTCGGATGGATAATTAGGAAAAGTTGCAATATCGTTGCCCAAAAGAGCCGCCGAGGTGGAAAATTGTGTTCCGGTGAGCTGCATTCCGTCACCGGAATCGCCCACAAATCTGATCACAACGTGATCGAGTTGCTTTTTATTTTTATGTAAAGCTTCTGTGCTCATAAAATTATTGTTTTTTCAGTATAGCGACAAAAATATAAAATAAAAAGCATCATAATATTGATTTTTCTTATTTTTTTCTAATAAGGTTCATTTTTTAAAATTGGTAAAATAATTGCCTTCGAAATTGAGGATACTGCATTTAATTGAGAAAATTTTATTTTTTTTTCAGTTTACTCTCAACTAGTTAGCTTGTCTTGTATATATAGATGTTAATGAAAAGATATTTAATATTTAAGCATAAAAAACGCTGGTAAAGTGTATACCAGCGTTAAATTTGTAATTAAAATATTTAATCTTCTAATTTTTCTACAAAATGATCAATATATGAATGGTAACCGTTTTTTACATGAACATAGGTTGATCCGGCACCTAACAAAACAGAAAGGATGGTCAATAAATATGGATTAATAGCATAATATG
>WGBX01000131.1 GCA_015494075.1 Flavobacteriaceae bacterium | reverse complement strand
CTATCAGATAAACTCATGTGTATGCGAATAAATTTTCTTAGCTTTTTATCAAATTATTTAAAACTAAAATAGATGAAAAGCCTACTATTAACCTGCTTACATGCTAAGATTAAGCTTGTTTTTATACTGTGTTTTATTCCGGGTGTTTTTGTTTACCAGTTGTCCGCACAGGATTCTTATTTAATAAGTAGTTTACAAAAAACAATTGATGAAAACAATACAAAGCTTTATAAAGATAGTACAAATCAAAGACAAGTCCGACCTTGGGGTTTGAGTATATACGGAGGCAGTCCTTCGCTAATTGTATCTGTTTCTGCTGATTATTTTGTAAATTCCAATATAAACCTTGAAATTGGTGGGGGTGCTTTTGGGTTCTTTGGCGGCGGTAAATATCATTTTTTCGGAAAAACAACAAAGAACTGGACTCCATACACAGGAGTTTTTCTTGCAGTCTATGGAGAAACTGTCGGAACAGACTATTTATTCTATTTTCCGGTCGGGATTCAGTACATAGGCAAAAAAGGTTTTAATTTTGCTGTTGAGCTTGCCGTTACCAGCGAAAGTGTTTTCCCCGACATTCCTGTGTGGTGGGGCGTAAAATTTGGCTATAGATTTTAAAAAAGGTAAAATAGTATAGCCGGCAAGTAGATTACCCGCCGGCTTTGTATATTTAAATTACTTACGAATAGTCATTTCATCAATCAAGTGTTTTGCTCCGCCTAATTTATCCATAATGAACAACACATAACGAATATCCACATTAATGGTACGTTGCAAATCCGGTTCAAAAGCAATATCACCACTCATCGCTTCCCAGTTACCATCGAAAGCCAAACCAATCAGCTCACCATTTCCGTTCATAATCGGGCTGCCTGAATTACCTCCGGTAATATCGTTGTTTGAAATAAAACAAACACGCATTGTTCCATCAGCATCGGCATATTGTCCGTAATCTTTTTTATTGTACAACTCTTTCAATTTTTCAGGCACCGAAAATTCAAAATCACCGGGAATTTCTTTTTCCATAACACCGGCTAATGTAGTATAGTAATCGTAGATTACTCCATCGCGAGGACGATAATCTCCTACTTTACCGTAGGTAAGACGCATGGTAAAGTTTGCATCGGGATAGAAGTTTTTATCCGGTTGCATTTCTATTAAGCCTGCAAGGTACAAACGGCGACCTTTTGCCAAATCTTCATCATATTTTTTCGATGCAGCACGCAACTCATCATATTTTGCATATACCGATTTTGCAGCAATATAAGCAGGATCTTTTTCCAAATTTTCCTTGGTCGGATTTTTCATAAACTCATCAAATTTTGCCTGACTTGCAAAAACAGAATTGGCATACAAATCATCAACATATTTGGCAAAATCACCTTTGTATTGATTTTCAATGATTTTAAAGAAATCAGGATGATACTTTTTATCCACATCATTGTAAAACAATTTTAACATAGCTACCGCGATTTTTTTATCGGTTGGCATACTGTAATCTTTGTAGAAACGTGCAGCATAAGTTTTTGCCTCATCGGGCTTTTCCAGCATTTCGGCAATACGGTTAGCAAAATAATAAATTTCAATGCCTCTAATCATTGTCTCCGAAATGTATTGAGCTGCACTCACATATTCTTTACGTCCTTTGTAAGCATTCTCAATCAAAGTAAGTGCTTCACCATATTTAGCCTGACGTTTTGGGTCGGCAGCATACCATTTGCGGAATTGTTCTTCCATAGCTTGCTTTTTGGCACGAACATTCAGCTTTTTCAAACCACGGTTCATCCCGATTGAATTTTTCCAGTAATTACTTGAACGTGCAAATTTTGAAGAATACTGAATTCTGATTTTCTCATCAGCCTTCATATCTTTCATCATAATTTCCTGACGAATACCGCGGATTTTAATACGATTGGTATTGGTTACATCAATCAACTCATCTATTCCGTAAGATGTCATGTAACGATTGGTACGTCCGGGATAACCTATAATCATGGTAAAATCGCCCGGCTGAACACCTTTTAATGAAACAGGAATGTGATATTTCGGCTTCAAAGGAACATTATCGGGTGAGTATTCTGCCGGTTTACCGTCTTTGCTCATATAAACGCGGAAAACACTAAAATCACCTGTATGGCGAGGCCAAACCCAATTGTCGGTATCATAACCAAATTTTCCAATCATTTCAGGAGGTGTTCCTACTAAACGCACATCTTTATACACCTGATAAACTACAAGGTAGTAACTATTGCCGTTAAAAAATGAACGAACACTTGCAGTATAACCGGTTCCTTTTGTTGCCTTAGAAACAATTTTATCACTAATTTTTTTAATTACTGCATCGCGCTGTTCTTCTGTCATTTTGTCGTTCAGTTTTTTATAGATTTGTTCAGTAACATCCTCAATACGTACTAAAAAACGAACTGATAAACCGGGAATAGGCAATTCATCCTTAAATGATTTTGCCCAAAAACCATCGCGCAGATAATTGTGCTCTACCGTAGTTTGCGATTGGATAGCTCCGTACCCGCAATGATGGTTAGTTAAAAGCAAACCTTTATCCGAAACAATTTCGGAAGTACAACCTCTGCCAAAAATCGGGATAGCATCTTTAAGGCTTGCATGGTTCAGGCTGTAAATATCTTCAGGGCTTAATTTAAAACCCTGTTTCTTCATATCGGCATAGTTTTTATTCAAAAGCGAAATAATCCACATGCCTTCGTCTGCCTTTGCACTGAAATTAAACAACACAAAAGCAATCAATAATAAGCTGATATACTTCTTCATAATTTTTATTGTTTGATTTTTACAATACTTCGTTAAATTTTAAGCGGCAATTTTGCCGAAATTAATGAGTTCTTTGACATTCTTGTTATTTTTTAGCTTGTACGCAGGCACAGCGAACACGTCAATAAATCTTTCAAGTAGTAATGCGTTGTGATACATTGTTTTAATATCAGACATTGAAAAAGCCCCCCTTTCCTTTTTGGGTATTGAAATCCAGTGTTCAACTTTTGCCAAATTGATAGCTGTAAGCGAAGCATTGAAATGAAAGTATAATTTGTTTTCACTTCTTGCTTGGCAATCATTTAAGCCTGTATGTTGTTTTCCATCCCTGTAAAGAAATTCTATTTGAAACCGATTTTTGTAATATCTTAAAATCTCAAGGGCATCAAGTTCTAAATCTGTTGAGAAAAATAATAAATATGATTTGTTACTTTCTCCTTTGGGTTGTTCGTAAACAAGTTTGATATTTCGTTTTAAGCCTTTGCTGTAAACAATTGCTGTATAAACTGATGTTTGGTCGTTGTCCAAGACGAGTTTAAAGTAGTTTTTATCAATGTCTTTAAGTGTTATTTTTCCATTGTACTTTTTGGGTCTGCCTTTTTTGCCTGTGGGTTGACCATAGTATATATACATCAAGTCAGCATCATTTCTCAGACGGCTTATAAGGTGCATTTGTGCATCTGCGACAATTTTATCTACAAAAGGCTTTTTTGAAAAATATGCATCCGCCACAAGATAGCCTGAAATTTTTAAAAAGGTATCTTTTCTTTGCACAATAATATTTGCATACCAATCAAGCAAATTCATGTCTTTTTCTTCTATATCTGCATAAGTTGGTGTTTGTACAGCTTCAAGATGAAACGCTGTTTTGTTGTCAATATCAATAGCAGCGATACCGCTAATTTCGAGACCAAATTTTGCTTGTCCGGCAACACCTGACCAAAACTTATCATATCCGTAAGTTTTCTTTCCGGATTTACTGATGTAGCTCGGGTCAAAAGCAATTGCGAAATTACCACTACCATGCGACAGAATAATTTCTTTGTTAAAATTTAAAAAATCAAATTGTTTTTCAAATTGTTGTCTGTATCTTTGTTCACCAAATTTACCGTAACGGCCAAATTGTAAAAAGTTCATTCGTCCTTGTATGCTAAGAAAAAGTAACATAATTTCAATAAAAAAATCTTTTTGAGATTTGCTCAATCTCTTTAATTTCTAAATCGGGGAATGGGAGAAAATCCCTCGCCTTTAGGCGAAGACTTTAGTTTGACTATCTTTTTTTATCTTTGTGTTATGCAAAAATACAGGAAGACATCTCATACGGTTTATGACATCAAGTATCATTTGGTTTGGATAACGAAGTATCGCAAAAAAATATTGAAAGGAGAATTGGCAAAACGAGTTAGGGATTTGATACGAGAAGTTTGTAAGGCAAATGATGTGGAAATAATTAAAGGTCATGTTTCAGTGGATCATGTCCATTTGTTTGTGTCAGTCCCCCCACATATATCCGTAAGTAAATTGATGCAGAACATAAAAGGGAAGAGTTCAAGAAAGATTCTGTCAGAGTTCAAGACTGTATCAAAGATGTATTGGGGCAGACATTTTTGGGCACGTGGCTATTTTGTTGTAAGTTCGGGAACGATAACAGATGAGATGATAATGGAATACATTGAAAAACAGGATATGGAGGTTAGAGAAGGAGATTTCAAGATTTCTGGTGAGTGACCTTTAGCCGCCTTGTAGGCGGAAATCAAATCTACCAGCTTCAAGCTGGTAGTAGTTTAATTACTGTCACGCTGATAATGCCTGATGATGCCAATAAAGTAAATGCTTTAAATGATATTGTGTGGAAAATAAAACTTACTGATGCAGAAACTGCCAAAAACTTAGCAGAACAAAGTATAGCATTGGCTTTAGAATTAGATTATAAAAAAGGACTGGCTTATGCAAATAAAAATTTAGGTGTTGTATATTATTATCAGGGAGATTATGATAAAGCTAAAAAGTTATATGATATAAGCTTAGAAGCATTTAAAGCAATTAATCATAAAAAAGGAATTGCTATAATGTTACGTAATATTGGTAATATTTATGATCAAGAAGGAAATACAAAGGTCGCTTTGGATTTTTTATTAAAGAGTTTAAGAATTCGTGAGGCGATTAATGATGTTAAAGGTGTGGCAGCAGTTGATGCTGACATTGGTCTTGTATATGACAAATCAGATGAAAAAGAACTGGCACTTACCTATTT
>WGBX01000130.1 GCA_015494075.1 Flavobacteriaceae bacterium | reverse complement strand
GTTGTTGAGTGTAATTTTTAAATCTTATATTTGTTGAACTTTGCATACCTAAAGATACAAAATTTTTAGGGACGGGAGAAGAAATTCTCCCGTTTTTTTATATAAAAAAGGCTGCCTTTTGAGACAGCCTCTTTTTTAACGGATTTAAACAAAACTAATCCAAATCAAATTTAATCCCTTGTGCCAATGGCAAATCAGAACTAAAATTGACTGTAGTCGTTTGGCGCCGCATATAGGCCTTCCAAGCATCAGAGCCGGACTCACGACCGCCACCGGTATCTTTTTCACCACCGAAGGCACCACCTATTTCAGCACCGGATGTTCCGGCATTGACATTGGCAATACCACAATCAGAACCCATAGCCGAATAGAATTTCTCAGCCTCTTGCATATCTTGTGTAAAGATAGCTGATGACAAACCTTGCGGTACATCATTGTTGATAGCAATCGCATTTTCAACATCGCCGCTATATTTTATCAAATAAACAATAGGCGCAAAAGTTTCTTCTTGAACAATATCAAAATGGTTTTCGGCTTCGGCAATGGCTGGCACCACATAAGTACCGGTTTCAAAGCCGGGACCTTCAAGAATTTCGCCACCGAAAATCATTTTACCGCCTTCTTTTTGCACTTGCTCTATGGCATATTTAAACTGGTTAACGGCGTGAATATCATGCAAAGGTCCTACCAATACTTCCGAATCTAACGGATTCCCGATTTTCTCTTTGATTTTCTTGTAGGCGTTAACCATTTTATTTTTAAAGTCTTCATAAATATCTTCGTGCAAGATGATACGTCGGGTCGAAGTACAACGTTGTCCGGCTGTACCTACGGTACCAAATACTGTTGACATCAAGGCCATGTTTAAGTTGGCTTTGGGTGTGACTATTACGGCATTATTACCGCCTAATTCCAAAATGGTTTTACCCAAACGTTTGCCGACCCGCTCGCCTACGCGTTTACCGACAGCCGTAGAACCGGTCATCGACATTAAACGAACGCGTTTGTCATCTAAAAAATTATCACCCATTACTGACGAACGACCGATAATCAAATTGAATACCCCTTCGGGAACATTATTATCTCGTAAAACTTTTTCAATGATTTTATGCGAAGCAATAGCTGTCAAAGGTGTTTTTGACGAAGGTTTCCAAACCACCACATCACCGGCGGTAATAGCCAAAGCCGTATTCCACATCCATACGGCTACAGGAAAGTTAAAAGATGAGATAATACCCACAATGCCAAGCGGTTGGTATTGTTCCATTAAGCGGTGCATAGGGCGTTCCGATTGCAAATTAAAGCCATTCATGGTACGGGCTTGACCAACGGCAAAATCACAGATATCAATCATTTCTTGCACTTCGCCCAAACCTTCTACATAGATTTTACCCATTTCGTAAGTTACCAAAGCACCCAAATCTTCTTTGGCATCACGCAAAGCATTACCAATTTGACGCACAACTTCGGCACGCACGGGCGCCGGTGTCATACGCCACTCTTCAAAGGCTTTTTGAGCCGTTTGCATTACTTTTTCATAATCGTCAAGTGTAGCTGTTTTGACACTTGCTATCAGTGATCCGTCAACCGGAGAGTATGAATTATTTATTTTCCCGTCTGTATCAAACCACTGTGTTCCGGTGGTGACACCTTCGTTAATCTCTTTTAAGCCGAGACGTTTCAATACGTCTTGTATGTTGATTGTTTTGCTCATTATTTTGGTTTTTATTTTGTTCTAATTCTTGATTAATTTCTATGATAATTTTATCAATTTCCGCATCAGTAAAGCCCTTTTCTTTACAGGCATCTTCAATGGTTCCCCAAATGGGTTCACCACAGCGAATACATTTGATACCTTTGACACGCAAAAACTCTTCGGCAAAAGGATAGTCTTCTACCAAATCTTCAATGGTCATATCTTTTTCTATTTCCATAATTTAAAATTTTGTATTGTAAAAATACTGATTTTTATTGAAATATTATTTTACAAAAAACATATTAATTAAACTCTATTTTAATAAAATTTATACTTTGGGGTTTAGATAAAATATTAATTAATATGCATGAATAAATATTTTTATTAAAATGTTTCTTTATAAGAAATTTGTTTTATTTAAAATATCTTTAAATTGTGTTTTAATATCTTTTGCAGCGTCATAAATCATCTGTTCAGAGCTGGGAAAAGGCACGCGTTTTTTTTGTAAAAAATCTAAATATTCTTGTCTAATTGCCCTTTTATCACCACTGTAAGTTGCATAATGATAATCAAAAACATAATCACTTTTTAATCGAAATTGATCCACAAGTTGTCCGTTATGGCGGTCTTTTATTTCAACCAATGCTTGTACATATGCCGTTTTATATTGTTGATACAAATAAACTTTTGTGCGTAATTTTACCATATGCGGGACCTTAATAGGCTGACCTAAACTGTCTTTAACAATACGGCCTTCTGCATCTTTTTGGTAGGTATAACCATCTTGAATTTCTTTTTCTTCTATAATTTCCTTTTCTCTTTCTTGATCAGGAGATAGTTTAATTTGAGTAAATTTTAAATTGACCTGATAATCATAAGTTTGTCCTTGTTGCTTATTTTTATGATAAGTTACCCAAAAATTATTAGCCCCATAAGAACTGAAATTTAACAATTCGTCTTGTAATTTTTCGGGTATAATTTTATCGGTTTGATTTTCGATATTTACTAAAGTATAAGTCATGCCTCTTTGATGCACTAACTCCATCAAATGGTTTACATCTTTATATCCGGGATTGAGACGATCTAATTCATCTAGTAAATCATAAGCTTGACGAATTTCTGACTTGTTAGAACTTTTAGACAAAGTTATCGCTTTATTATATAAATAATCTGCTAAATGTTGTCTTGCATTTTGTATCTGAGCCGTATAATCGTTGAAATCAAATTTGATAAGTGTAGGTGTACCAATTAATGATAAAGGTAAAACCGGCTTTATTCTTTCTTGGCGGTTTTCCATATTTAAGTAAAGGCTATATAACTGGCGCCATTTATCCGGATTTTCAGAATGATTTAATTTGTTAATAAGCGCTTCATCTTTTTCCAAAGCCTTATCATACGCTTCTTTTAATAACTTAATATAAGGGTCGGCACTTTTCTTTCCTTTTTTCTTTTTGATTTTATCCAACGATAAATTAATGGCTTTGTCATAGTTGCCGGCATACAAAGTTTGTTGAATTGTCTTTACATTATTACAAGCGGAAAAGATTACTAAAAGTAAGGGCAACAGAAAAATATTTTTAATCATTATAAATATTTTTAAATAAAATTTAAACTAAAAAACAAAAGCCCGGAAAATTGTTTATTTCCGGGCCTTATCAAGGACTTTATTTTTAAAAATAAAAAACTAAATCAATAGCTAAGTGTTTAGGTATAATTCTTTTATTATCATAGGCAGAAATATCAGTAAAGCCTAAATGATATGACAAACCTATTCCGACACTTCCAAAATCCAAATCATACTCAGCTCCTGCACCGGCCATAAAGCTCATACCAAAAGAATTAATAGTATCTAGAGCATCAATTTCTACACCACCGATTTTTTGTTTAGCCGCTACATTTATATCAAAAGTACCACCGAAAAAACCTGTAATATGAACATTATCGGCTACTTCTTGACTGCGAAGTTTCAAAGCAAGAGGTATTTCTAATGTCGTAACCGTCATGTCTTCATTATCGGTATTAAAAGCTTTACTATGAATCAGCAAACCTGAATGCAAATAGTAATTATCAGCAAATTGATAATCTCCCAATAAACCTCCTTTCCAACCTAGACCCCCAGAGCCATCCGGGTCTGTTACCCAATTACCATCAGCATCTTTTGTTTCTAACTTATTAAAATTTATTGTCGGGGCTAATGTTAAACCTATTTTTAAATCTTGAGACCAAACCGAAAGGCTTAAAAAGAAAGCCAATAACACACTTATTTTTTTCATATCTTTATTTTTTAATTTGAATTTTAAGCAAAGATGCATATTTTTCTTCAAATATACAACCTATGATAGATTGGGAAACTGCCAAAGCACAATTTAAAATGTTTTTAAAACTGGAAAAAAAAATGTCACAAAATAGCATTGCAGCCTATACCAATGATGTACATAAATTACAAATCTATGCTTGCTCTTATAAACCGCCAATCCTTCCTATAGCCGTTACAACAGATTTGCTTAGTAGTTATTTATATCAAACAGCTGATTTTATATCGCCACATACTCAGGCACGCATGTTGTCCGGATGGCGTTTATTTTTTAAATTTTTAATACTAGAAAATTATATAAATCAAAATCCTACCCATTTGCTTGAATCTCCTAAGCTGCCTCGAAAACTTCCTGAAGTATTAAGTCTGGACGAAATTAATAGCATGATTGCATCTATTGATTTATCAAAACCTGAAGGCGAAAGAAATCGCAGTATTATTGAAACCTTGTACAGCTGTGGATTAAGAGTGTCAGAACTTGTCAACTTACGACTTTCCGATTTATATTTTGACGAAGGTTTTATTAAAGTTACAGGTAAAGGTAATAAACAACGTTTAGTTCCGATAAATAATACAGCGCAAAAGTATATCGAAATATATCAAAAACATATTCGTAATAAACAAAACATTCATAAAGAAGCTACCGACATTTTATATCTTAACAGACGTGGGAAAAAATTATCTCGTATAATGATATATAATATTGTTAAACAGGCATCACAAAAAGCCGGTATTGATAAAAATATCAGTCCGCATGCATTACGCCACTCTTTTGCTACGCATTTATTAGAAAATGGTGCCAATTTGCGATCCATACAACTGCTTTTGGGACATGAAAGTATTCTTACTACTGAAATTTATTTGCATGTAGATAGAAAACATTTGCAAGATACTTTGCGCAAATATCATCCGCATGGTCAGTTATAAAAAATAATGGCCTAAAATGTATATCTGATAGATAATGCCCCACCATCGCCAAAAACATGAGTATATCCTACTAAATTGATAAAAGGCTTCCAATCCAAACCAATAGTAATAGGCGCTCTCGGAATATTATATTCCAATCCGATTATACCATCGACACCAAGTACTGTATAAGCACCTGTGCCATATGGCGAATACTCGGCATCAAAAAAACCAATATGCGCTCCATAACCATAAAACCAATATAAGTCAGGCACATCAACAATAGGTTGGTGATATTCTAATAAGCCTACCAACTCCCAACCTTGCCAACGGGTGTGCAAAATACCCTCAATTGCTTTGTCAGCCGTTATAAACTTTTTATAAGTTATACCATTGTATAATCCGCCACGTAACCCAACAGCTTGTTCATAATCTTGTGCTTTGGCAGTTAATCCTGCAATAAGCAAGAGGATAAAAACAATTTTTTTCATTGAATAAATTTTTAGTTAAATCAAAAATACTATTATTTTAAGGACATGTCAAATATAATGCCATCTATATTAAAACATTTTTTTTCTAAGAATATTTTATATAATTTCGTCCATAAATAATATTTATGTCAGAAAATTTAGTTTTACTGAAAAATGCGGATATTTTACAACGTAAAAAACCGGTTTTAACAGGAGTAAATCTTGAAGTTAACCAAGGCGATTTTTTATATCTAATTGGTTCTACAGGTAGCGGAAAAAGTAGTTTACTAAAAACATTATATGGGGAATTACCTTTAATTAAAGGTCAAGGTAAAGTCATAAATTTTAATTTACGCAGATTAAAGCAAAAGGAAATCCCCTTTTTAAGAAGACGCTTAGGAATTGTTTTTCAGGACTTTCAACTTCTAAACGACAGAAATGTTTTTAACAATTTGAAATTTGTCTTAAAAGCTACCGGATGGAAAAATCCTAAAAAAATTCAGCAACAAATAGCAAAAGTACTAGATCAAGTAGGGATGATAGAAAAGACATATAGCTTACCTCACCAATTATCAGGTGGCGAACAGCAAAGAATTGCCATAGCCCGTGCGTTGCTTAATAATCCTGAATTAATTTTGGCAGATGAGCCCACCGGCAACCTAGATCCTGAAACCTCTCAAGATATTATGCAATTGCTCAAGCATCTCAACCAAAACGGTCAAACTGTCATGATGGCAACCCATGATTATGCGCTAATTTATCAATTTCCGGCTGCTACGTACAAATGTGATGCCGGTGAACTTTATGAAGTAGAATTAGATTTAAGCGAATGATATCAACCCTTATCCCTACTTATAACTACAATGTATATCCGCTTGTGAAAGAATTGCATAAACAATTTTCAAAAGCAGGTATCGATTTTGAAATTATAGTTTTTGACGATGCCTCTAATCAAATTTTTGAAGCTAATCAACTGATCACAGAATTGCCGCAAATAGTTTATAAAAAAATGTTACAGAATCAAGGTCGCTTATCATTGCGATATCAAATGGCTGTTCAAGCACGTTTTGATCAACTGTTAATGTTAGATGCCGATGTGTTTCCAAAGGATCGGTTTTTTGTTTCAAAATTAATTAAAACCATTGAAAAATATCCGGCTGATGTTTATTTCGGAGGCATTAATGTTCCATCAAACCCTCCATCTCATGATAAAATGTTACGATGGGAATATGGGCAAAAACGTGAAAGTTTAGACTTGGAAACCCGTCAAAAATATCCATATAGAAGTTTGCTTTTTGGTGCCATTAGCCTTAAAAAATCGGTTTTTTTACAAACTGCCGAACAAATTTTGCCAATTAACAGATATGGTTTGGATATTTATTTTTCTTATTTACTCAAACAGCAACAAAAAAGCATATGGCATTATCAAAATCCCATTACACATTTGGGGTTAGAACCCACTCCAATTTTTTTAAAAAAAACCCAAAAAGCCATAAACACCTACTATTATTTGGTTACTAACAAAAAAATACCGGCTAATTATATTAAACTTACACGAACAGGTGATAACATCAAAGCTTTTTTGCCTTGGAAAATAATGAAATGGCTTTTTGATTTAAAAAAACCATTTTTAGAATGGCAATTAAAGACACAAAAACCCTCTCTTATGTTATTTGATCTTTATAAATTGCTTTATTACCTTCAATTAAAATAAAGTTACATGCCAAAAATATCTGTTGTAATACCGGTCTATAACAAAGCGGCTTACTTAAAGGCTACAATTAAAAGTGTTCTGTCACAAGATTTTCAAGATTTTGAACTTATCTTGATAAATGATGGCTCTACAGATCATTCAATGGAAATTATTCATTCTTTTAAGGACTCGCGGCTTAAGGTTATTGACCAAGCAAATGAAGGCGTGTCAAAAGCTAGAAACAAAGGTGCTCAGTTGGCTCAAGCTTCTATTATAGCTTTTTTAGATGCCGATGATCAATGGTTTAAACATCATTTATCAAACATTTGGCAACTACAAAAAAAATATCCTCAAGCCGCTTTTTTTGCGACTGCATACCAAATACAATACAAACAATATAAACGTACTTTTGCCTTAAAAATACCCGAAAAAGATCTTTTGTTGTCTAAATTCTATCATCATGATCAAGGACAAGCTTTATTTTTTGTAAGTAATTTTGCCATGCGCAAAAATATATTTTTAAAAGAAAATGGCTTCAAAACACATATACATGCAGAAGATACAGAATTTTTTATAAGAGTATCTCTTAAATATCCGATGGCTTATAGCCGCGAAGTCACCATGTTACATATTAATGCTGCTGAAAATAGTTTATTTGCACAGTATAAACTGGCTAAAAAAAAACGTTTATTAGATTTCTTCAAAGATCAGGCTCGTTATGATGCTGATTTAAAAAGATATTTAGACATACACCGTTTTGCTTGGAGTATAGAATATAAATTAAAAAATAAAAATTTGGAAGCTAAACAATTAGCAGCTGAAATTACGCCTGAAAATTTAAATCTAAAACAAAAAATCTTGCTCCGATTACCTTCGGGATACTTAAAATTACTGAAAAAGATTCAGTTAAAATTAAGAGAGAAAGGACTGGGATTATTTGTATATAACCCTCTTAAATCTTGATATCTTTTCCCTGCTCCATCAACAAAATGAGAGCAAAAACAGCATAATTGATAATGTCTAAATAATTGGCATCAACACCTTCCGATATACGAGTCTTACCTTTATTTTCTTCAATTTGCTTAACTCTGTATAATTTTTGAATAATCAAATCGGTAATAGAACTAATACGCATATCTCGCCAAGCCTCTCCGTAATCATGATTTTTGGCTTCCATCAGTGTCTTAGCTAATTTTATTTTAGTATCATATAACTTTACGGCTTCCTGCAAGGTTAAATCAGGCTGATCTGCAATGCCTTTGTCTAACTGAATCAATGCCATAATAGCATAATTAATCAAACCTAAAAATTCCGGAATCTCGCTTTCATCTACTTTATGTTCAAGATTTTCTTGCAATTGTCTTATACGCGATGCTTTAATATACATTTGATCTGTAAAAGAAGGCATACGTAAAACACGCCAAGCACTACCGTAATCTTCCATTTTCTTAATAAAAATTTCACGTGCTTTATTAATAACTTGATCGTATTGTTTTGAAGTTTTTTTCATTTTTATTATTCCATATGGTTATATATCGACTATAAATAAGTCTAATTAAAATTTTAAACTTTTTTAATTACATAAGTGACAATACCCCAAATGATAAAATCATTTTCAGAGGTTATTTCAATAGGCTTAAAATCAGCATTGGCAGGCATCAAAAATACTTTTTCTTTTTCTAATTTTAATTTTTTAACAGTAAATTCACCATCTATAAAGCATACTGCTGTCATATTATTCCGGTATTCTAGTGATCTGTCAATTACCAAAATATCACCATCATCGATGCCCGCATCTTTCATAGATAAACCTCTCACACGTCCATAAAAGGTCGCTGATGGATGTTTGATAAGTTCCTTATTTAAATCCAATGTCAGCTCCATATAATCTTGTGCCGGCGAAGGAAATCCGGCAGCAATACCTTCATTGACAAATGGCAAATCTATATGAGTATGCGTATCTGCTGCATAGAAATCAATTTGTTTAGAAGAACTTAGATGTCGTAAGTGCATAAATTGGAAATTATAACTACAAAGATACTAATAATGCTTTAAAAGCATATACAATTTATTAATTTACAATCTCTAAAATAAAAAAACATTGCTTAAAAAACCTTAATCTTTATCAGTAGAAAAAATATATTATTTTTGCGGCATTATGAGCAGAAGACAAAAACCACTATTTACAGACATAGAAATAACCGATTTGGGGGCTAAAGCCAAAGCTATAGGTCATGCTCCGGACGGACGCATTATTTTTGCACCTTATTTAGCTCCCGGAGATGTTGCAGACCTTCAAATAGTCAAAAAACGTAAGGCTTATTATGAAGCCAAAGCAGTACATATTAAAAAGTATGGCTCTATCAGAACCCAACCGGTTTGTGATTACTTCGGTACTTGCGGTGGCTGCAAATTACAACATATAGATTATACGCAACAAATTAAATACAAACAAAAAGAAGTAGAGAATAATCTTAAACGTTTAGGAAAACTAAAACTGCCAACAAGCATTGACCCTATTATGGGATCGCCAAAAATCTATCATTACCGCAACAAAATGGAGTTTTCTTTTGCGGCACGCCGCTGGTTAACCCCAGATGAAATCAAGTCTGAAAAAACCATTGAAAATCCGCAGGGTTTAGGTTTTCATATTGCAGGTATGTGGGACAAAGTTTTAGATATAGACAACTGCCATTTGCAAGAAGAGCCGTCTAATCAAATTCGTAATGCCGTTAGAAGCTTTGCTAAACAACATCAAATTTCATTTTTTGATCCTCGATCCAAAACCGGCTTATTGCGTACTTTAATGATTAGAAATACATCTATTGGCGAATGGATGGTTGTTTTACAAGTATTTAAAGACGACCAAACAGCCATTGAAAAAATTCTGAATCATTTGAAAGAAAAATTTCCGAAAATAACTTCGCTTCAATATATTGTAAACGAAAAGGATAATGATTCTTTTTACGATCAAAATGTTATTTTATATTATGGACGTCCTTATATTGAAGAAAAATGGGAAAATTTAACCTATCGCATTTCTGCCAAATCTTTTTTTCAAACCAATTCTGAACAAGCACTACGCCTCTATCAAAAAGTAAGAGAATATGCTGCCATACAACCTCATGAAACAGTCTATGATTTATATACCGGCACAGGTAGTATTGCTCAATTTGTGGCAAGAGATGCCAAAAAGGTTGTAGGTGTTGAAGCCGTTGCTGATGCTATTGATGATGCGCGTAAAAATGCACAGCTCAATCATATCACCAATACAGAATTTGTAGTAGGCGACATGAAAGATGTTTTTTCAACAGATTTTATTCACCGATATGGAAAAGCTGATATTGTAATTACAGACCCGCCCCGTGATGGTATGCATCCAAAAGTTGTCGAAAATTTACTGTTTTTGGCTCCTAAGCGTATCGTTTATGTCAGTTGTAACAGTGCTACTCAAGCACGTGATTTAGCATTAATGAAAGAAGATTATGAAATAATAAAAATGCAACCTGTAGATATGTTTCCTCATACGCACCATGTCGAAAACATTGTCTTATTAGAACGTAAAAAAATCTAAGATTAAATAATGATATCAGACAACGAACGGCGAATTTTCGGATCAAATTGATGGGCATCATCAATTGCTCTGTAACCTACTGGTAACAAAGCAACAGAATTGAGATGCAAATCATCAAGATCTAATATTTTATTGACTTCATCCGGAATAAAACCACTTATTGGGCAAGCATCAATAGACTCAATTGCGCAAACAGTCAACAAATTACCCAAAGCAATAAACGCCTGCTCTCTAGCCCAAAGTGTAATATCCTTCTCAGATTTTACAGCAAATCGAGATTTTAGCAATTCTCCATATTCAAAAATTTCATCTTTTTTATCCGGCATTAAAGCTATTTTTAAAGCTGTAAAATGATTAATATCTTTTGTGCCAAAATCAGTTTGATGACATATAACCAATACATGTGAACAAGTTGTTATTTGAATTTGATCAAAAGCGGCCTGTTTTAGTTTAACTTTTAAGCTCTCATCAGAGATGACTTTCATTCTAATAGGTTGTAAACCATAAGACGTTGGAGTAAGATTGAAAGCTTCTTTAAGTAAATCAATTTGCAAATTATTCAATTTTTTTTCAGAATCAAACTTTTTGACTGCATAACGCCAATTTAAAGCTTTAATAATAGCATTATTTAAAGACATTGTTATAAATATTTAGATATGAAATATACAAAATAACTCTTAAAATAAAAATTTTGCTTAAATTTGTTAATGATACAATTTATTATATAATTTAAAGCCTTGATTTTATGCTTACCAAAGTTTTTGCTGCTGCCATTTATGGCATTGATGCCCATTCTGTGACTATTGAAGTAAATGTCGATAAAGGGATTGGTTATCATTTGGTAGGCTTGCCTGATAAAGCCGTGAGTGAGAGCAACTATCGCATTACTGCAGCATTACAAAATGTCAGTTACCGGCTACCCGGCAAAAAATACATCATCAATATGGCACCGGCAGACTTACGCAAAGAAGGGTCTGCCTATGATTTGCCTATTGCTATAGGGATCTTACATGCCACCGGACAACTAATTACCGATGATTTGAATAAATATTTGATTATGGGTGAGCTCTCTTTAGACGGTGGTTTACAACCCATCAAAGGCACCTTACCTATTGCTTTAAAAGCCAAAGCATTAGGATTTGAAGGTATTATTTTACCGGCACAAAATGCCAAAGAAGCAGCTATTGTCGATGATTTAAAGGTCTATGGTGTTGAAAATATTTTAGATGTCATTCATTTTTTTGAAGGCAAAAAGACGTTGCAGCCCGAGCATATTGATTTAGAAGATTTGTTTTACAAGCAACTGGAGTTTCCGGAATTTGACTTTGCCGATGTTAAAGGACAAGAAACTGTTAAACGGTGTTTAGAAATTGCCGCTGCCGGAGGACATAATATCATCATGATAGGACCGCCCGGAAGTGGTAAAACCATGTTAGCAAAACGTATTTCAGGGATTTTGCCTCCTATGGAATTACAAGAAGCTTTAGAAACGACTAAAATCCATTCGGTTGCAGGCAAACTCAAAGATGAAAACGGCATTATAAGCCAACGGCCCTTTCGTAGTCCACACCATACTATCTCAGATGTTGCCTTAGTTGGTGGTGGCAGCTATCCGCAACCGGGAGAAATTTCATTGGCTCACAACGGCGTATTGTTCTTAGACGAATTGCCCGAATTTAAACGTACCGTGCTTGAAGTTATGCGACAACCCTTAGAAGATCGTGAAGTACATATTTCACGTGCTCGTTTTTCAGTAACTTATCCTGCCAGCTTTATGTTAGTTGCCAGTATGAACCCAAGCCCTTCAGGTTATTTTAATGATGGTGACCAACGAATGACATCAAGTCCTGCCGAAATGCAAAGGTACTTAAACAAAATTTCAGGCCCCTTACTCGACCGAATCGATATTCATGTGGAAGTTAATCCGGTACCTTTTGATAAATTATCAGATGACCGGCGCGGCGAGCCAAGTAAAATAATTAGAGAACGTGTAATAGCTGCAAGAAAAATACAAACCAAACGTTTTTCTGTGCAAGACAAAATTCATTACAATGCGCAAATGAACACCAAAGAAATTAGAAAACATTGCCAATTGGACACTGCTTCTCTAAACTTATTAAAAAATGCAATGGAAAAACTGAACCTTTCAGCAAGAGCTTATGATCGTATTTTGAAAGTAGCCCGCACTATAGCCGATTTAGAACAAAATGAAACCATTAAAAGTCATCACATAGCAGAAGCCATTCAATACCGGAGTTTAGATAGAGAAGGTTGGATATAATGGTAAATATCTCTAATCATACTTTAAAACTTTTACCGGAGAGATACGACTAATGACCAATACCGGTAACAGAAGCATAATTAAAATTGCTAATAAAACACCGGTATTCAATAATAAAATATCCTTTATATCTATATAAACAGGAGCTGTTTTGACATAATATGTCTCCGGATTCAGTTTAATAAAACCAAAATGTTTTTGAAGCAAAATTAAGCCTAAACCCAATACATTACCTATAAATAGTCCTATACTTATAATATAAGCCGCTTGTATTAAAAAAATACGTTGTAGTTTAGTATTTGTACTTCCCATAACTTTCATAATGGCAATAAACTGGCGTTTATCCAAAATCATCACAAGTAGTGTTGTAATCATGTTTAATCCGGCAATAAAAATAATAATCACCAATATCAGCAAAATATTAAAATCAAACATATTTAACCAGTTAAAAATTAATGGATATCTATCAATAATAGATTCTGTATTTAAGGTAGAAGGCACTACCTGATATATGGCTTTTGTTTTAGGAACTATTTGAGCAAAATCATTTAAAATCACCTCAAAGCCACCTGTAAGACTATCAGGCCATTTGTAAAGTTTTTGTACTATTTTTAAGTCTCCTAACATATAAGTTTTATCAAAATCTTCAAAACCCGAATCATAGATTCCTGCAATTTTAAAAACTCTTAGTTGTGGTTTTTGAGAACCTTCACGTAAAAAATATGTCGTAATTTTTTGATGTAATTTCAGTTGTAAACGGTCGGCAATCGTTTTAGATAAAATCACACTATCATTTACTTTATTACCATAATTAGGAATTTGTCCTGCAATTAAATAAGGCTTAAACAAATCCCAGTTGTATAAACTATCTACTCCTTTAAATATGACACCTTCAAAATCTGTCGGTGTACGTATTATACCACCTATGGTGGCAAAAGATTGCACATTTTTAATACCTTTTATCTGTTTAAATTCGGGATAAAATTTTTGGTGTAGGGAAATAGGATTAAGGGTTAATCCTGATTGATTGGTATCATAATTGCTAATGATAATATGACCTGAAAAAGCTGAAATTTTTTCACGAATTTTATGTTGCAATCCAAATCCTGTAGCCATAGAAATAAGCATGATAACCATTCCGATAGCTATCGAAATAATTGCGATTTTAATTATCGGAGAAGAAATCTTATTTTTGTATTGGCCTGATCCGATTAAACGTTTAGCTATAAAAATATTAACATTCAAAATTTAAGTAATTTATGCAAACCAAAAATACATATTTATTCACGATTCTCCTATTTTTTTATTTTTTCACTTGTCAAAGTCAATCTTTGCACAAAGCAATATCTCAAAAGCATTTTAAAACGCAAAAAATAATACCCGGAGCTTACAATTTTGATAGTTATTTACCTTTATTAAAGACTAAAAATGTTGCTTTAATAGGTAATCAAACCTCAGAGATTAATGGCACACATTTAGTCGATACTTTATTACAAAGAGGCATTAATATTACTAAAGTTTTTGCTCCAGAACATGGTTTTAGAGGGAAAGCCTCAGCAGGTGAATTGATTGCTAACTCAAAAGATCTTAAAACAGGACTTCCTATTATTTCTCTATACGGCAAACATAAAAAACCAACAACAGAAGATCTTAAAAATGTGGATGTCTTAGTATTTGACATTCAGGATGTCGGTGTACGGTTTTATACTTACTTATCTACCTTGCATTATGTTATGGAAGCAGCAGCCGAGCAAAAAATTCCAATTATTGTATTGGACAGACCCAACCCCAACGCAGACTATATTGATGGCCCTGTAATGACGCCAACCCAAACTTCATTTGTCGGCATGCATCCGGTTCCGATAGTTTATGGTATGACTATTGGCGAATATGCTCAAATGATTAATGGCGAGCATTGGTTAGGAAATAACTTAACAGCTGACTTGACAGTTATTCCCATAAAAAATTATGATCATCAGTCTGTGTATCATTTGCCTGTAAAACCTTCACCAAATTTACCTAATTATCAAGCTATTCGATTATATCCTTCCTTATGTCTGTTTGAAGGAACAGATATCAGTGTTGGACGTGGTACTGACTTTCCTTTTCAAGTTTACGGGTCACCCTACTTGCCTCACTCAAAATTTTCTTTTACGCCTCAACCTAATGCAGGGAGCAAATGGCCAAAACACCAAGGCGAAGTTTGTTATGGCCGTGATTTAAGAAATATTACGCCTCCACATGAAATAAATTTAGAATGGCTCATTCAAACTTACCAACAATATGATACATCTGTAAAAAGTAAATTCTTCAATAAATTCTTTTCAAAACTTGCCGGAAATCAGACTCTAGAGGCTAACATAAAAAAAGGGTTATCAATAAAAAGCATAAAAGCTCAATGGCAAAAAGACATTGAAAATTTTAAAGAAATACGAAAAAAATATTTGCTTTATAAATAAAAAGTGCCCGAAACAGGAATCGAACCTGCACGTCCTTGCGGACACATGACCCTGAATCATGCGCGTCTACCAATTCCGCCATTCGGGCATTTTGATATGCAAAAATAATAAAAAGCCCGCAAATTGCGGGCTTTTATATTTGTCTTTATTATCTATTACAATTTAGATAACAATTCTAATCTTTCCCAACGGTTATTAATTTCTTGTTGCAACATATCTTGCAACATTTTAGCACGTTCGGGATTGGCTTTTTTAACTCTGGCAAAACGGGCTTCTTTATCGATTAATTCTGTAACCGGAATAGAAGGTGCTTTACTATCTAATTGGAACCGTTTACCTATTGGTTTACGTGGATCATATCTAAATAATGGCCAATAACCTGATTTAACGGCCAACTCTTGATGCTCAGCACCGTCACCCATATCATATCCATGTTCAATACAATGAGAATATGCAATCAAAATAGATGGGCCATCATATTCAGCAGCTTCTTTAATAGCCTTTAAAGATTGTTGGTCTTTGGCGCCACTAGCAATTTGTGCAACGTAAACATTACCATAAGCTACAGCTTGCAAAGCAATATCTTTTTTAGGTATAGATTTACCGGCCACTTCAAACTTGGCACTTGCACCAATTGGAGTAGCTTTTGAAGCTTGACCACCGGTATTGGAATATACCTCGGTATCCATAACTAAAATATTGATATTTTCGCCACTCGCAATAGCATGATCTAAGCCACCATAACCAATATCATATGCCCATCCGTCACCACCAAAGATCCAAATGTATTTTTTGCGCAAATCATCTGCTAAAACCATCAAACGTCTGGCATCGTCAGAATCGATATCTTTGATAGCTTCTCTTACTTGTTTGATATTATCAAGTTGCTGTTCTTTTTGTGTTTCATCAGATTCAGGATTATTAAGAATGGCTTCAACCAACTCACTACCTATTACATCTTCAAATTTCTTTAATAAGGTTCGTGCAGTTTTTTGTTTTTCGGTCATTGCCAATCGCATACCCAAACCATATTCAGCATTATCTTCAAATAACGAGTTAGCCCATGCAGGACCTTGTCCTCTTTCATTGGTTGTATAAGGTGTAGTTGGTAAATTACCGCCATAGATTGAAGAACAACCAGTAGCATTAGCAATTAATGAACTATCGCCATATAATTGAGTAACTTCTTTTATATAAGGCGTTTCGCCACAACCCGGACAAGCACCTGAATATTCAAATAACGGTTGTAAAAATTGAACATTTTTAACAGTATTCAATTTTAATTTCTTACGATCATACCAAGGTAAGTCAACAAAGTAATCCCATAATTTTTGTTCAACAGGTTGCACTTCCATACGAGGGTGCATATTAATAGCTTTAAAACCGGGTTCTGTTTTGCTTTCAGCAGGACAAACAGCTACACAAAGGTTACAGCCTGTACAGTGTTCCGGGTCAACTTGTAAAATATAGGTATCAACGCCTTCATAACGTCCTTTGATTTTAGTTTTTCTAAAGTCTTCGGGAGCATCAGCTAAAGCTTCAACATCAATAATTTTTGAACGAATAGCTGCATGAGGACAAATATGTACACATTTATTACATTGGGTACAAAGTTCCGTATCATCCCAAGTAGGCACAAAATCAGCAATATTTGATTTTTCATATTTTGCAGTTCCCAACGGGAAAGTTCCGTCAGCCTCAAATGCACTTACAGGTAATGAATCGCCTTCTCCGGCATAAATTTTACCTAAAACGTCCAATACATATTCAGGTGCATCTTCATGCATTACACTTTCCAAATTTCTATCGCTTGTAACTTGCTTAGGATAATTAACTTCTTGCAGATATTCTAATGCTTTATCAACAGCATTAAAGTTCATTTGAACAATGGCGTCTCCTTTATGTGAATAGGATTTGACAATAGCATTTTTAATTTTTTCAATAGCTTCGTCTTGAGGCAATATACCTGAAATGGCAAAGAAACATGTTTGTAAAACGGTATTTGTTCTTCGACCTAATTTAGCTTCAAAAGCGACTCTTGAAGCATCGACTACATAGAATTTTAATTCACGATCAATTATTTCTTTTTGAATTTCTTTGGGTAATTGCTCCCAAATTTCGTCAGCTGTAAAAGGTGAGTTTAATAATAATGTTCCGCCTTTTTTAACATTTTTGACGAAATTATATTTTTGCACGAAGTTAAATTGATGAATAGCGACAAAGTCAGCTTCATCAATTAAATAAGTTGATTTAATGGGGTCGGGACCAAAGCGCAAGTGAGAAACGGTTCTTGCACCGGCTTTTTTACTATCATAAACAAAATATCCTTGAACATAATTGTCTGTTGTTTGCCCAATGATTTTGATTGAGTTTTTGTTAGCCGAAACAGTTCCATCTGAGCCTAACCCGAAAAATAAGAAACCTTTATTATTAGTTTTTACTTTAAAGTTGTCATCTTTATCAATACTGGTAAATGTTACATCATCGACAATACCAACCGTGAAATGATTTTTAGGTTGCTCTTTGCCTAATTCATCAAAAATACCTTTAACATGTGAAGGGTTAAATTCTTTGGATGATAATCCATAACGACCACCTACAATTTTAGGCATATCTCTATCAGACTCAACAAAAGCATTAACCGTGTCCATATATAAGGGTTCACCAATACTGCCAGATTCTTTAGTACGGTCTAAAACTGCAATTTTTTTGACAGTTTGAGGAATGGCATCAATAAAATCTTTAACAGAAAAAGGACGATATAAACGAACGACTAAAACACCGACTTTTTCACCGTTTTTAGTCATTTCTTCAACAGTTTCTAAAGCTGCTCCCATACCTGAACCCATGATGATGATCATTTTTTCGGCATCAGGCGCACCATAATATTGATATAATTCATAACGACGACCGGTTAATTTATAAAACTTATCAAAAGTTTCTTTAACAACACCGGGAACTCTTTGGTAATAAGGATTAGAACGTTCTCTATTTTGAAAAAATACATCCGGGTTTTGTGAAGAGCCTCTCAATTTAGGTTTGTCAGGATCTAAAGCTCTTACTTTATGCTCCATAACTTTTTCTTCCGGAATCATTTCTTTCAAAATTTCATCAGGTATAGCATCAACTTTTTGAATTTCGTGCGACGTTCTGAATCCATCAAACACATTCAAAAAAGGCACACGTGTATTTAAAGATGCCACTTGTGCCAATAGAGCCATATCTTGTGCTTCTTGAACTGATCCGCCAAATAACATAGCAAAACCCGTTTGGCGGGTTGCCATTACATCTGAATGATCACCAAAAATAGACAGTGCATGTGTGGCAACTGTTCTAGCTGCAATATGAAATACGGTCGGTAGCAACTCACCGGCAATTTTATACATATTTGGGATCATGAGCAGTAAGCCTTGTGAAGCTGTAAAGGTTGTGGTTAATGCACCACCTTGTAAAGCACCATGAACAGCACCGGAAGCTCCTCCCTCACTTTGCATTTCAATTACACGGGGAATTTCACCCCAAATATTTTTTTCTCCTTTGGCACTTAGCGCATCGGCATGTTCGCCCATTGGAGAGGATGGCGTAATGGGGTAGATTGCACACACTTCATTGATTTTGTGTGCCACTCTAGCTACCGCTTCATTCGCATCCCCAATAAATTTAGGAAATTGTTTTGCCATAGTAATTTATTTTTTTGTTTTGATTAAACTAATTATTGAAACACACAAAGGTATGAAACTATTTTTCTTATCAAATGATTTTAAACGTCAATTTAGAAAATTTACTTTAAATTAATAATTTAGCAAAAGGCTTAAATTTATTTATTAAACATAACAAAACCTGCCTATATTTAGACAGGTTTTATTTAAAAACTAAATATTGTTTTTTTTATAACCCGTAAGTTAAACCCATATAAAATATACTTCCAACTTTACCGGTTCCGGGGGCCGGCAAATATTCTTCTCCAAGAATATTTGAACCGCCGACTTTAATTTTGGTTTTATACTTTTTTATGTTATAATTAATTTGAGCGTCTACTATATTTCTTGCAGGCACCGTACCATCTGCAAATGACGATTGCCATTCAAAAGATGTTTGGTATTTATAATCTATTTTAAATCCTAAATTTTTAAATAATTGATCATTTCCAAAAGATGCTTTGATACGATGTTCAGGTGTATTAAATCCGGGACGAAAATCTTCTTCACCCGGAGCCGGTGTAAAATCAAACTTGGCATAATCATAAATCAGCCCGAACATATAATGCCCTGCTTTATAATTAAATCCGATATCAAGGCCATAAGAAGTTACAGTTGATTTGGCATTGGTATACAATTGAAATGGTTTATAGGCGCCTGTACCTATCGCAGGTAAGGCATTTGCAAAATTATCAACTGTACCCACTTCACTAGATAATGCCATGACACGTATGCCGGCAGCAAAATCATTATATTGGTTGTAATAAGCCGCAAAATCCATGCTTAAATTGCGAACCAGCTCTCCACGGTAACCAAATTCTATTGTAGTTACTTGCTCCGGTTTAATGGCATCTACCGACGCCACTTCCAAATCATCTGGGTTATGCGTTTCGCCAAATTTCTTAAAAGAGGATAGTGTATAGGCATTTGTATAAGCGTCAGTTCCGGTAACAGTAGCCGGAAAAAAGACATTATTGTTAGGATCATAAGCTTGTACGGTCTCTTCATAACGATCCCAGTTGTCGGGAGCAGCACCTAACAAAGTAATAGGGCCTAAATTTAGACCAATATATAAATCTTGAGTTGAAGGGTTTCTAAATCCTGTTTGAAATGAAACTCTAAAATTGTGTTCTTTATTAACACCGGCTGAATATACTGCCGAAAAACGTGGCGAAAAATTACCATCAAATTGATTTTGCTTGTCATAACGCAAAGAGGTTGATAATTTTAAACGTTCATCCATCATTTTTTTGCTTATTTGTATATAGGCGCCGCCCTCGTCAATATAAATGGAGGATAATCCGGGATAGTCTGTAAAAATTGTACCTTCGGAATTTAAAGAGTAGCGTCTCAAAGATCCACCTACTTGAATTTCAGCAAATGAAATTAAGTCACGGAAATTATAGTTGCCTTCAACATGTTTTAAGGTTGTTTTATCTATGAATTTTCCACCGGTTTTAAAATTCGGGTCATTCGTAACTTCAGCAAAAGCCTGCTCATATTCCGGTGTGCCGGGAAGATAGCGTGGTGTTTTAGGGTTTCCGTAGGAATCTACAGGGCTATTGTCTGCAAAATTTCTGGCAATTTGGTGTGCCGTAGCTTCATCTGCCCCTGTAATACGGGCATTAACATATATTCGAGCATAGTCTGTAAACCATGCTTCATCACTTCGCCATTTACGGTTTATGTTCCAGGCTGTAAACTTTGTATCATATGAATCTCCGGCATCTTCACCTGTATAATATGCACGTACAAACCAATTTTTATTTTTAATTTCTAATTTATGTTGGTGAATAAAAATCCCATCTAAAACATAACGGTTAGCACCTTGATAGATGGTTTTTCCTGTTCCAAATCTTGAATTCCATATAAATTCTAATTTACCTGGTTGACCGCTTGGCCGATAGTAAAAACCTATATCAGCTTTTAAACTTTTAGCTTCATAGTCTGTCAAATCAATTTCTTTATATCCGGTTCGTGAAACACGAATATCATCATAGAAACCCCCGGTTTGCGCATTAATAGGCAAAGTTGTTACAATTTCATCACCATAAATATTCATTCCATCATATGAAGGGTTGGTTTCACGGCTTCCTTTTAAATCCGGATTCATAGGATCTATATCAATATCTGAATAATCTACTGCATACCAATCTGTTCCTTTTAAATAAGAAAAGTTTATTTTGGCAGCGGCATAATCACCACCCCACGCATAACGTATGCCCACATCTTGGTAAGGATTAGTACCGGCAGCATCCTGAGTCGTTACACCGTATTTTACATAAGCACTTAGACCTTTATAGTTAAATGGGCTTTTACTTTGCATATTTAAAACGCCATTAAAAGCATTTGCGCCATATAAAGCAGAAGCCGCACCGGGTAAAATTTCTACACTTTTGACGTCTAATTCATTTATGCCTACCAAGTTACCTAATGGAAAATTTAAAGCCGGTGATGAGTTGTCCATACCATCAATTAATTGCAAAAATCTGTTATTAGCAAATGTTGCAAAGCCTCTTGCGTTAACAGATTGAAAAGTCAAAGAGTTTGTATTTATATCAATACCTTTTAAGTTAGCTAGCCCATCATAAAAAGATGGTGCAGTATTACGTTTGATTTCACGCAAACCCATGCGTTCAATACTCACCGGAGACTCTTTAATTTTTTCTTTACCTCTAGATGCTGTTACAACTACATCATCTAAAAATTCATTATTGTCTTTTAAAACAATTTTAAGTGTTTTAGGAGCGTCTAATTTTAATGTAACCGGTTGGTATCCCATAAAAGACACTTTTAGAGTTACCGGAAATTCTTTGATGTCTATATAAAATTTACCATCAAAATCAGAAGAAGTTCCTTGATTAGTTTCTACTACCATAATATTGGCGCCGGGAATGGCTTCATTGTTTTGGTCGACAACCACCCCTTTCAATTTTTGAGCTTGCGCAATAGTGACCAAGCCTAAAAAGAAAAGGAATAATGTAATCTTTTTCATAGTTAAGTTTTTTTAGTTAAGTTTTTTAGTTAAGTTGCCGTAAAGATAAAAAAAAAAAACTGACATTTGCATGTTTTATGGCAAATATGTCAATAAGAAAGGTATACTTTTTATGTATTTTTTAAAGAAAAATTTATATCAACTAAAATATATAAATTAGTATGGATCAACATCTATAATAACTTGAACCGATTTAAAATATGGTATATTTTGAAAGGTATTCAATATTTTTAAAATCAGTTTTTTTTGAGTGTGCAAATGACTTGATGGTGGTAATTTTATTAATATTTCTTTAATATATCGGTTTTTTATTCGCGGAATCAAAGCATCGGAAGGGCCTAAAACTTTTTCAAAGGTATTTGAAAAAGATGTGTGTAGCCAATCAGCAGCTTCTATTAGTTTTTGTAAATTTCGATCTTTTATTTGAAAGTTAATCATTTTACTAAAAGGGGGGTAAAATAAAACTTGGCGTTGTGCTATTTGTTGTGTATAAAGTTGTTGGTAATTGCCAGACAAAACCATTTTTAAAACCGGATGTGTTGGGTTATAAGTCTGAATCATTACTTTACCCTGTTCCTTTTTACGGCCTGCTCTTCCAGCTACTTGCATCAACATTTGAAAGCTACGTTCATCAGCTCTAAAATCAGGGTAAAAAAGTAATTGATCGGCATTCATAACGACAACTAAACCCACATGAGCAAAATCCAAACCTTTAACCAACATTTGTGTTCCAACCAGAATATCCGTTTCATGATTTTGAAATTTGGATAAAATTGCTGCAAAACTATTTTTTTGTCGTGTGGTATCACTATCCAAACGGTCAATAATGGCATTTTTAAACAAGTATTGCAAATCATGCTGAATTTGTTCTGTTCCAATACCTTTATAATTAATGGAAGGGTTTCCACATGCCGGACAAACTAAGGGTGCTTCTATTTGATAACCACAATAATGGCATTTAAGTTTATGTTGATGCTTATGTAAAGTCAGACTTACATCGCAATGCGGGCATTCTATTACATGGCCACAATCTTCACATTGTGCCACCGGCGCATAACCTCGTCTATTTTGAAAAACAATAACTTGTTTTTGTTGGGTTAAGGTTTGTTCAATTGCATGTAAAACCTCTAATGAAAAATGAGCTTTTATTTTTTTACGTTTCGCAGCCGCCTTTAAGTCTACAATTTTAATTTCGGGCAGTTTAACACCCCCAAAACGCTGATTTAAACTAATCAACTTATACCGATGACGTTGGGTATTATAATAAGATTCAATGGCAGGAGTTGCAGAGCCTAATAAGATTGGTGTTACAAAAAGTTTGTGTAACCAAACAGCTAAATCGCGAGCTTGATAACGAGGCGAGGGCTGCATTTGTTTATATGACGTTTCATGTTCCTCATCTACAATAATTAGTCCTAAATTTTGAAACGGTAAAAAAATACCAGAACGTGCTGCTAAAATTATTTGTGCTGTATCTTTTTGATGTAAAACATTCATCCAGACCTCTCGCCTTTCTTGTTGTGAATATCTTGAATGATAAACCGCTATTCGGTTTCCAAATATTTTGATTAAGCGTTGCACTAATTGTGTTGTCAGAGCTATTTCGGGTACCAAAAACAACACCTGCTGTCCTTGTGCAACTACTTTTTCAATTAAATGGATGTAAATTTCTGTTTTACCACTAGCAGTTACGCCATGTAATAAAACCGGTTTTTTCTGAGAAAAAGCTTGTTGTATTTTACGCAACACATCTATTTGTTCTTCTGATAGAGCTTTCTTTTTTTGTGAAGCCGCTTCAAAATTAATACGATCAATATCTGTTTTGGTTTCAAAAAATATACCTTTGTCAACCAAAGCTTTAAGGCTGGCATAACCGGCATTACTTCTTTCTAAAAGTTGTTTTTTTAAAACCGGCCGTCCTTGTCTTTGTAAACTAAAAAATTGTAATAAAATTTGATGTTGCTTAGGTGCATTTGATGACAAAAGTTCAAATAAATCATTGATGTTATGATTTTGCCATTGAGGAGATAATTGCAGATATGTATCTGTTTTGGGAGTATATTTTTCTTTTATTTCTTGTAAACTTTTTACTAAATTCTTTTTTATTAAGAGATGTATAATTTTGAAAATATTTTTATGTTCAAACAGCTTTTGCAACATTTTAACTGATACCATTTTTTGAAGTCTCAAGGCTTCAATAATTAGATACTCTTCATCAGACAATTTTTTTTCGTCCTCATAAGCGGTTTCGTTGAGCATTAAAAAAGTTTCACTTTCTAACATAAACGAAGCCGGCAATGCCGCTTTAACAACCAAGCCTAATGGCGTTAGATAGTATGAAGAAATAAACTGAAATAATTGCCATTGATAGTTATTCACTACTGGCTCATTATCTATAATATGTAAAATTGGCTTGGTATCATAATGAAGTGGTTTTTGTGTATGTTTGCGAAAAACCAAGGCTGTTTGGACGTGCTGTTTACCAAAACTTACAGCAACTCGCATTCCTTTTTGTAAAAAACTATATTCTTCGGCATTTACTTCATATGTAAAGCTATTCCATAAGTTTAAAGGTAAAATAACATCGATATAAAAAGCCGTTTGATTTTTCACGTTTCAAGTATCAAAAAAAATAATCAAGCAAAAGATTGCAACATAATCAAATTATGATAAACCCCTTTCTGATTCATCAGCTCTTGATGTGAGCCCATTTCTACAATTTCGCCACGATGCATTACAATAATCTTATTAGCATTTTTAATAGTAGATAACCTGTGTGCAATTACCACAGAAGTTCTGTTTACCATTAAATTATCTAAAGCATCTTGTACCAATTTTTCAGATTCTGTATCTAAAGCTGAAGTTGCTTCATCTAATACCATAACCGGTGGGTTTTTTAAAATCGCACGGGCAATATTAAGACGCTGTTTTTGACCTCCTGATAAACGGTTGCCACTATCTCCGATATTGGTTTCATAACCTTGTGGCAATTCCATAATAAAATCGTGCGCATTAGCTATTTTAGCTGCGTGAATGATTTCATCCATACGCGCACCGGGTTTGCCTAAAGCAATATTATTGCGTACTGTATCATTAAATAAAATTGAATCCTGAGTAACTAAGCCCATAAGGTTTCTCAGTGACTTTTTAGTTAAATCTCTTAAATCTAAACCATCAATTTTAATGGCGCCTTCATTGACGTCATAGAATCGCATTAATAGGTTAGCAATGGTGGATTTTCCACTACCGGATTGTCCTACCAAGGCTACCATTTCGCCTTTATTAATCTTAAAACTAATATTTTTTAAGACATTTTCCTTTTCATATCGAAAAGAAACATGGTCAAACTCAATATTTCTATCAAAACTTTTCTTTACAATAGCATTGGGTTTATCTTGTAGTGGATTTTTGGCATCTAAAATACTGAAAATCCGATCTACTGAGGCCATCCCTTTACGGATAGTATAACCGGCTCGGGCAATGGATTTTGCAGGGGTCAAAATATTATATGCCAAAGCAATAAAAGTTAAAAATACGGCCGGTGCCAATTCTTTACGTAAAACCATACTTCCTCCAAACCATAAAATAACAACAATGACTAAAACGCCTAAAAATTCACTTACAGGATGGGCCAAATTTTGACGGTTTACCAAACGGTTGTTGGATTTAAAAATATTGTAGGTCATTTGTTTAAAACGATCTGAAAATTGTTTTTCCGCATTAAATCCCTTGATAATTTTCAAACCTGTCAAAGTCTCTTCAATATGTGATAGAAAGATACTTACATATTTTTGTACCAAATGAGAATCTTTACGCAACCGCTTGCCTATAATAGAAATAAAAAAACCTGCTATTGGTGTAAAAACAAAAATAAATAGTGTCAATTTGACATTTAAAAACAGCATAGTGATTACAGAAAACAAAATAGTTAAGGGTTCTCGAACTATAATTTCTAAAATAATTAGTGACGCCCATTGCACTTCCACCACATCAGAAGTCATGCGGGTAATTACATCGCCTTTGCGTTTTTCGGAAAAAAAAGATATTGGCAAATTGATAATTTTGTCATACATATCATTGCGCATATCTTTTAAAATACCATTACGCAAAAAAGTCATAAAATACAGAGCCAAATAATTAAAGAGGTTTTTCAACAAAATAATAAGAATGATTAAAACCATAATAGCTACTAATGCGCCTTTAAAACCATGTAAATTTATGTAATTGACCCAATGGTAATCGACGTAAGCATTTAAAAATTGCTTGAGATGCGTAATACCATGCCATACCGGTTTGGCAACATGCTCGCGTTTTTCTTCCTTAAAAAGAATTTCTAATAAAGGGATAAATACGATAAATGACAAGGTTGAAAACAAAGCAAAAAAGACATTACTTATAATGCTTAAGACAGCTTGTTTTTTATACGGCTTTATATATTTAACAAAAGTCTGTTGAACTCTTTTATCCATTATAATTTCAGGTCTTTCTTAATACGGCTTATTTTGTTATCCAAATCTTTTTCTATTGCTTTATAATTTTTTATATTATCTATAGGTTTATGAACACTAAAATAAAATTTTATTTTAGGTTCAGTACCACTTGGTCTAACAGCAATTTTACTATTATCTTCGGTATAAAAAATCAATACATTGGAAGGTTCTACCTTTAAAATTTCTTCAGTACCGTTTGTAAGATTTTTAGCTTTGGATGTTAGATAATCTTCAATACGCACCACGGGTGAACCATCAAAAGATTTAGGTGGATTTTCTCTAAATTCAATCATCATTTTTTTAATAATATCTTGTCCTTCTATACCTTTTTTTATTAAATATTCCAGATCCTCTTTGTAAAATTCATGTTTTGTATATAATTTGAGTAATTCTTCAAAGAAAGAGCTGTTATTTGACTTAGCTTCTGATGCTATTTCAGCAGCCAATAATCCGGAAGTTATAGCATCTTTATCTCTCACAAAATCGCCCACCATAAATCCAAAACTTTCTTCACCACCTCCAATAAATTTTTGTTTACCTTCGGCTTCACGAATCATTTTAGCAATCCATTTAAAGCCGGTCAAACCTACTTTAACATCGACCTTATCTGCTGCGCCTATTTTTTTAATAAGATCAGTAGAAACAATTGTTGATCCGATAAATTCTTTACCGTCTAGCTTGCCTTGTTCTTTCCACTTTCTTATTAGAAAAGCATCCATCATGGACATGGTTTGGTTACCATTGAGCAAACGCATTTTGCCGTCAGGCTCACGTACTGCCACAGCAATCCGGTCTGAATCAGGATCAGTAGCCAAAATAATGTCCGCTCCAATTTCATCAGCTTTTTTTAAGGCGATTGTAAAGGCTTCGGGTTCTTCCGGATTGGGAGATTTTACTGTTGAAAATTCCGGATCAGGATACATTTGTTCTTCTACAATATGAAAATCACTAAATCCGGCACGTTTCATAGCCTCCGGCATTAAAGTAATGGAAGTGCCATGTAAAGAGGTAAATAATATTTTGATATTTGACCTGTCAGGTGCATCAAATGTTCCGTGAGCTATTGAGGCTGTTAAGAAGGCATCATCTAACTCTTTACCTACATATGTAATCAAAGATTCATTAGGCGTAAATTTAATTTCTTCAAATTTTACTTTATTTATTTCTTCCACTATTTCTTGATCTTGCGGCGGTACAATTTGAGCGCCATCACTCCAATAAACTTTATAACCGTTATATTCCGGCGGATTATGAGATGCTGTCAACACGATACCTGCATCAGTACCTAAATAACGTACGGCAAAAGATAACTCGGGCGTAGGTCTATACTGTGAAAACAAATAAACTTTAATGCCGTTTGCAGATAAAACATCTGCTACAATTTTGGCAAATTTTTGACTGTTATGACGCACATCGTAATTTACGGCAACACTTTTTTCCTTTTTATTAGACACACGGTTGATATAATTAGCTAAACCTTGCGTGTTTCGTCCTAATGTATATTTGTTAATACGGTTTGTTCCCGGACCCATGATACCACGCATGCCACCGGTACCAAATTCAAGATTTTTATAAAAACTATCAACCAACTCTTTCGGCTGATTCTGTATCATTTCGGTTACTTCTTTTCGGGTTTCTTCATCAAAAGGAGCTTGAGTCCAAGCACTGGCTTTTTTTAATATATCTTGTTGATTCATAGGAATATTTTTTTTTAAATAGATTTATTTATAATTTTTTTTGGTATGCCAATTGCCAGATAATTTGAAAAATAAATCGCGTACGTTTTTCTAAAATATCGTAGCTAACTCTATCAGGTGTATCTGTTGGTTGATGATAATCGCTATAATTTTTAGTTCCGTAATAGTCAATTACAGGAATATTCTTTTTCATAAAATAAGAATATTCGCCTTGTTCAACTAAAGGTTTAAACTTAATAGTCATATAATTATTATAGGCTTGCATATCTTGAATATTTTTTTTAAAAGTTGCCTCTTCAAAACCATTAAAAGCAATATTTATCGGATAGAAATTAGGAATAACTTCATCATCTCCAACATCTTTAATACGCCCCAATCGGTCTAGCTCAATGACTGCGACTGTTTTTTCAATTGGTATCACCGGATGTTCTATATAAAATCTAGCGCCAATCATATCTTGTTCTTTTCCGGATAGATTCAGAAAAACCAAATGTCTTTTGGGGACAAAACCCGAATCGATAGCCGCTTGAAAAGCTTCAATAATTTCAAATGAAGCAGCAACACCGGTAGCGTTGTCATTAGCACTATTATAAATATTACCATCAAACATACCTTGTCCGTCGTAATGGCTTAAAATCAAAATATATTCATCTGTTTTTGGCGTACCTTCCATAATACCAATTACATTACTTCCTTCAATCAGGTCATTATTATTTTTATAATCAATTTGTAAAGGCACTTTATAAAGGCGTGTTTTTTTAGTATATTCAATATCTTGAGGACGGTCGTAACCGGTTATATCCGCAAAAATAGCTTTGTTGATAAAAAAATCGTAAACCGAATCTTTTTTTACAGTAACTTCTAACTTTCTTTTAGCAAAATGTTTTTTAAAATTTGTCCAAAAATACTCTAGATGTTGCGGGTCATAATATAACATAGCTTTGGCACCATGTTTCATGGCGGCATTACGTCTCAAAATATATGCTTTTATAGGATCTTTACTCCAAACTGAAGGTAAAGAACGCCCCGTATAAGGATTGACCTCATTAGATATAATATAATTACCGTATTTGTCACGAGGTTCGCCACCGGCTACTAAAACTACTTTTCCTTTTACATCTTGGTAGGCGTAATCATTATATTTCGGATCTTCAATACCATAACCGACATAAATAATGGTGTCTGTTTGTATGCTAATACTGTCATGCGGAAAAAAAGAAATAAAATCTTTCCCATATTGATAAGCCTGACGGTCAGTCGCTAAAACAACTTTAGGTTTATTATTTTCGGCAGCGGTATATTTTTGAAAATAGCCATCTAATTTTTTAGGAAAAAGCAAATGCATATCAAGATAATAGTCCCATATGTATTTAGCTGCCAACTTACCGCCTTTTTTACCGGTTTCTCTGCCTTGCATAGAATCATTAGCCAAATTATAAACATGATAATCCAAATCATCTGCCGTGATGCTTTCAGCAAAGATCTCTGCTAATGTCGGTGTATGTCCATTGTTCTTTTTAGCCTCTTTTTCTTCTATTCCATACTTTTGACGCAATTTCTTTTTAGAACCACAAGAATAAATTCCTAAATAAAGTATAGTGCTAACAATAATAATATAATATATTTTCATGCGACAAAAATTATAACTTACAAAATTACATTATTTTTTTTACAAAAAAACCTGTATAAAAAAGTTGACAAAAGCTTAACATATAAAACTATTTTATGTGTTTTAAACAAGTGAAGGCGGAGCCATTTATTATTTAGACAAAATGAATGAGATAAGTCTGCATTTATTACGACTCAAACATTGCTTACGGCTTTTCTTTCCAAAAAAAATGCAATGTATTTCAAAAGCACAAGAGAGCACAAAGTAAAAAGAAAAAGGCCTAATTATAGTTTTGTCATTCAAAAAAATATTCATAAATTTGCAGACCGTTTTAGAATCGAATTATTAATCGAAAATTGAATGAAAGTGAATACATTAAGTTACAAAACAATTTCAGCAAATGACAAGACCGTCAATAAAGAATGGATTCTTGTCGATGCAGAAGGACAGACATTAGGTCGTTTGGCTTCAAAAGTTGCCAAGTTGATCAGAGGAAAACACAAACCTAACTTTACACCTCATGTAGATTGTGGTGACAATGTTGTCGTTATAAATGCAGATAAAATTGCATTGAGCGGTAACAAATGGCAAGACAAGGTTTATGTAAGACACACGGGATATCCCGGTGGAAGACGTGAAATTACAGCAGAAGAATTGTTGGCTAAACACCCCATTCGTTTAGTTGAAAATGCTGTTAAAGGAATGTTGCCCAAAAATAAATTGGGACGCAAGATTTATAAAAATCTTTATGTATATGCCGGTGCAGCGCATAATCAAGAAGCACAAAAACCTAAAAAAATTGATTTAAACGAATTTAAATAATGGATACAATTCATACTATAGGAAGAAGAAAAACATCTGTTGCTAGAGTTTTCTTAAATGAAGGAACCGGAAAAATTGTCATCAATGGTAAAGATGTGAAAGAATATTTCACTGTACCGGCACACCTTAAAGCGGTAGGCCAAGCTTTTGCCGTTACTGACACCGAAGGTAAATTTGACATTAATGCAACTATCAAAGGTGGAGGCGTTACCGGCCAAGCAGAAGCTTTACGTTTAGGCATTGCCAGAGCATTGGTCGAAGTCAATCCGGAATTTAAACCTTTATTGAAAAAAGAAAAATTAATGACCAGAGATCCGCGAATGGTTGAGCGTAAAAAATACGGACAACCAAAAGCACGTAAGAAATTCCAATTCTCTAAACGTTAATCACTATCAATTTAATCTGTTCTTAGTTTAGCATCCAAATGCATCTCGAATTGGTGCATTGCTAATTTTACGGAACGTAAACTAAAAAAATACAAAATGAAAAAAGTAGACATACAAGAATTATTAAATGCCGGAGCCCATTTTGGTCATTTAACCAAAAAATGGAATCCGAACATGGCGCCATACATCTATGGCAAAAAAAACGGTATTCACATCATCAATTTATATAAAACGGCAGCTAAAATAGACGAAGCACAAAAAGCTTTAAAGCAAATTTCTTCTGCCGGTAGAAAAATCTTATTCGTTTCTACTAAAAAACAAGCCAAAGAAATTATTGGCGAAAAAGCCCAAAAGGTCAACATGCCCTATATCGCCGAAAGATGGCCGGGAGGTATGCTGACAAATTTTGTCACTATTCGTAAAGCTATTAAAAAAATGGCTGCGATTGACAAAATGAAAAAGGACGGAACTTTTGAAACCTTATCTAAAAAAGAACGTTTGCAAACAGATCGATTAAGAGCCAAGTTAGAGAAAAACCTCGGCTCTATTGTTGATATGACGCGCTTACCAGCAGCTCTTATTGTTGTAGACATTAACAAAGAACACGTAGCCGTTGCAGAGGCTAACAAATTAGGTATTCCTGTTTTTGCAATCGTTGATACCAATACAGATCCACGTAAAGTAACCTATCCTATTCCTGCTAATGATGACGCATCTAAATCTATTGATTTGGTGTTAGAATATTTAACTGATGCCATTGCCGAAGGATTAGCTATTCGTAAAGAAGAAAAAGAAAAGGCAAAAGCTGAAAAGGAAGCTGCTAAACAAATGGCTGAAAAAGCCGAAAAAAAGGTTGAAGAAGCACCCGAAGCAACGCCTCAAGCAGAAGAAAAATAAATTATAAACATCTATTAATCAAAAAAAATATAAAACTATGGCAAATATTAAAGCCGCAGATGTAAAAAAATTAAGAGACATGACCGGTGCCGGCATGATGGATTGTAAAAAGGCATTGGTAGAAGCAAATGGCGATTTTGACGAAGCAATAGCAATTTTGCGTAAAAAAGGTCAAAAGGTTGCTGCCAAAAGAGCAGACCGTGATTCTTCCGAAGGTGTTGCTATTGCCCGGATAAATGCTGATAATACAAAAGGTGTGGTTTTTACATTAAATTGTGAAACTGATTTTGTTGCTAAAAATGAAGATTTTGTCAATTTAGCCAACAAAATGGCAGACATCGCTTTAAACTATAATACTAAAGAAGAATTTTTGGCTGCACCGTTTGAAGATGGCACCATCAATGATAAAGTTATTGAACAAACCGGTGTTATCGGTGAAAAAATTGAAATCGGTGATTTCAAATCATTAGAAGCTCCTTTTGTAGGGTCTTATGTACATGCCAATAACAAAATTGCAGCCTTAGCCGGCTTAAATCAAGCCTTTGACAATGCCGCTGAAGTAGCACGTAATATTGCCATGCAAGTAGCTGCTATGAAACCACTGGTATTGAGCTATAAAGATTTTACACCTGAATTTTTAGAAGCTGAGACAGGAGCACGTATTGCTGCAATTGAAAAGGACAACATTGAATTGGCACGTTTAGGCAAAACACTTAAACATGTACCTAAATATATATCAAAAGCTCAATTGCCCGATGAAGTTATAGCTCAAGCTAAAGCTGATATTGAAGCAGAATTAAAAGCACAAGGGAAACCTGAAAAAATTTGGGACCGAATTGTGCCGGGTAAATTGCAAAGATTTATCGACGATAATACAACATTAGATAAGGAAGCTTGCTTGCTTGATCAAGATTATATTAAAGACGGCAATATGACTGTTAATGATTATATTAAAAGTATTGCTGACGAATTAGAAATTACCGGATTCCAACGTGTTGGACTGGGAGATTAATTTTTATTGAACTTTATAAAAAAGCCGGATGTAATCATCCGGCTTTTTTATAATATTGATATCTGAAATGAAAAGCCAATTTAAAATTGTAAATTTGCATGAAACAAAAAGTAATCTAGTGAAAAGTCTTATTCGTTATCTCTTTTTATTTACCACTCTTATCGCCCACAGTCAAATCCGTCAATTAAACCCCGAAGGCGCTGAAAAACAAAATGAAATAAAACAGGCCAGTCAAAAAAAAGACAGTATTAAAAAAAAATTACCTCAACTTCCTGCCAGCCGTTATAAATTATTTAATATAGAAAACGACACTATACAGGTTGACACAACTTTAAGCATTCGTGATGCCTATCGCTTTAATCAACTATTTAAAGATGATTTTGATTATTTATCATTTTCAAATATAGGCTATGTACTTACAAATTTAAGTTATAATGTCAAAACAGACAATTTGTTACCCGGTTTTGTTGCACAATCGAAATTGACAGACTATTGGTACCATAATCAAGTGCCGTTTTACAAAACTCCCACACCCTACTCTGACATATCTTACCTGAATGGAATCGGTCAAGGGCAAATATTAAAAGTAATATTTGCTAGTAATATTAATAAAAGGCTAAATATTTCTGCCGGATATCGCGGTTTGAGTTCATTAGGCCTTTATAAAAACAGTATTGCCACTTCGGGCAGGTTCTCAGGAAGTTTAAATTATAAATCAAAAAACAATCTATACCAATTAAAATTTTATTATTATACTTATGAAAAAACTAACGAAGAAAACGGTGGCTTAAAATATCCTGAACAGTTTGAACAATCCGGCGACATATTTAGTGATAGAAGCCGGATTGAAGTCAATTTATCAGATGCACAAACCCAATTGGTAAAGCGACGACTTTATGCCGGACAAGAATATGCATTAATTAAAGAAAAATTGCATTTAATAGATGAATTGACCTATCATACAAATGCCTACAAATTTGAACAAAACATTCCTGATAACTCTATTGGGACAAGCAGTATAAATAGTGCCATAAAAGACAGCGTATATTTAGACCGATTAGAAAACTTGACTGCCTTAAAATTTTCGCTTAAACAAAAAATAGAGCTTCGTAGCGGGCTTCGTTATGTACATCAAACTTATGGCTTTGATAGTCTTAAAATTATACAAACCATACAAATACCGAAAAAACTAACATATGATGACCTGATCCTAGATAATAAAATGAATGTAAATCTGGGACAACTACAAATTGATGGTCAATTAAATATTGGTTTTACCAACAATCTGTCCGGTTATTACCTAAAAGGCAGCATTAACTACATGCCAAACGAAGAAACAGCCTTTACAGGACAAATCAAAAGTATATCTAAACGACCTGATTTTAAATATATATTATATCAAAGTGCCTATGATAAATATAATTGGAATCATACTGACTATAAAAATGAACTAACTCAAGACATTACAGGAAACATAAATTATAAAAATTGGGGAAATCTGACTTTTAAACAAATTATTATTAATAATTACACCTATTTCGGAACCGATTCTTTAGCACATCAAAATGCTCAAGGTGTTAAATACACATCCTTAAAATATCAAAAAGATTTAAGCTATAAAAAATGGGGATTAGCGACTGATTTTAAACTTCAAAAGGTACTGCAAGGAAGTGATTTATTACATTTGCCTACTTATATTATCAGAAGCAGTTTATTTTATTCCAATTATTTTTATCAGCACAACCTTTATATCCAAACAGGTTTTACTGTAAAATATTTTGAAGCCTACTATGCAGACGCTTATAATCCGGTTTTAAGCGATTTTGTTTTGCAAGAAAATCAAAAGATTGGTGGGTATCCGATTTTGGATTATTTTATAAATTTAAAAATAAAACGTTTCAGATTTTATTTAAAACTAGCACATATAAACGCGCTTACTAAGCAAAAATACCCTGATTATTATGCAGCGCCCTTAGAGCCTTATCAAGATTTTAACATCCGGTTTGGATTGCGCTGGATATTTTTTAATTAAATACAAAAGCCTGTTTCAAATATTTGAAACAGGCTTTATTTATCCAATCAATATGAAAGTTTAACTCTCCACTATTTTACTTCTTCAAAATCTACATCTTGTACATCATCATTATTGCCATCTTGTGTATCATTTGAAGTAGATTGTTGCGTTTGTGCACCAGCTGTTCCTTGTGCTTGTGCTGCATTTTGAATATCTTGTCCAACTTTCATCATTAAGTCTTCAGCTTCTTTGGTTGCTGCTTCGGCCATATCTGCATCTTTTTTGTCAAAAGCTTCTTTCAGCTTTTTAACCATATTTTCAATAGCCGTTTTGTTTTCCTCAGAAATTTTATCTTTATGTTCTTCTACCAATTTCTCTAATTGGAAAGCAGTCGCATCAGCCTTGTTCAATTTTTCAACTTTTTCTTTTGCAATTCTATCGGCTTCTGCATTAGCTTCTGCTTCTTTTTTCATTCTTTCTATTTCTTCTTTACTCAAACCACTTGAAGCTTCAATACGAATATCTTTAGACTTTCCGGATTTTTTATCCATGGCAGTAACATGAATAATACCATCAGCATCAATATCAAAAGTTACTTCAATTTGTGGCTCACCACGTTTTGCAGGTGGAATACCTTCTAAGTGGAAACGACCAATTGTTTTATTATCCTTAGCTAAAGGTCTTTCTCCTTGTAAAACATGAATTTCAACACTTGGTTGGTTATCTTGGGCAGTAGAAAATATTTGAGATTTCTTAGTTGGAATGGTTGTATTTGCTTCAATAAGTTTCGTCATTACACCACCCATAGTTTCAATACCTAATGATAAAGGTGTAACATCAAGTAATAAAACATCATCGACATCACCTGTTAAAACAGCTCCTTGAATTCCGGCACCTTTAGCCACTACTTCATCAGGGTTCACATTTTTAGAAGCTTTTTTACCAAAGAATTTTTCTACTTCTTCTACCACTTTCGGAATTCTGGTAGAACCTCCAACCAAAATCACTTCATCAATATCAGAAGGTTTTAAACCGGCTTGTTCCAAAGCTTCTTTAACCGGTTTCATGGCTCGTTTTACCAAATCATCGGTTAATTGCTCAAATTTGGCTCTGGTCAATTTTTTCACTAAGTGTTTTGGACCTGAAGCTGTTGCTGTAATATAAGGTAAATTAATTTCAGTTTCAGGTGAAGAAGATAATTCTATTTTAGCTTTTTCAGCAGCTTCTTTCAAGCGTTGTAAAGCCATAGGATCTTTTTTAAGATCTATGCCTTCTTCTTTTTTGAACTCATCAGCCAACCAATCAATTATACGTTGATCAAAGTCGTCACCACCTAAATGTGTGTCACCTGCAGTAGACAGTACTTCAGTTACACCATCACCTATATCTAAAATAGAGATATCAAATGTTCCGCCACCGAGGTCAAATACCGCAATTTTCTTTTCTTTGTCAGATTTATCCAAACCATATGCCAAAGCCGCTGCTGTCGGTTCATTAATAATACGTCTGACTTTTAGGCCGGCAATTTCTCCGGCTTCTTTTGTAGCTTGGCGTTGAGAGTCATTAAAATATGCAGGTACAGTAATAACAGCTTCTTTTACAGGATGACCTAAATAATCTTCGGCAGTTTTTTTCAATTTTTGTAAAATCATTGCCGAAATTTCTTGTGGTGTATATTGCTTGCCATTAATATCAACACGTGGTGTATCATTAGGACCTTGAACTACTTTATAAGGTACACGTTCTACTTCTTCCTTAACTTCGGAGTATTTATTACCCATAAATCTTTTTATGGATGAAATGGTTCGTTCAGGATTTGTAATAGCTTGACGCTTTGCAGGATCACCTACTTTTATTTCTCCTTTATCAGTAAATGCAACAACAGAAGGTGTTGTTCTATTGCCTTCGGGATTAGGAATAACCACCGTGTCATTTCCTTCTCTTACGGTTACAACAGAGTTGGTAGTTCCCAAATCTATACCGATTATTTTATTTCCTTTGTCGCTCATAGTTAATTTTTTTAGTTATTATTAATTTCGTTTGAAAGAATTTTGTCAATGATTATGCCATTTAAAAAACATTTTTAAATTAAGTAGTTTTGACACAAAAAATTGTATTTTTGTCTGTCAATAATAAAATTAATGACATAATGTCATAAATTATAAGCTCATTTTCATGATTTTAATTGCAGTACTCTTACCATGGCTGTCATTTTTACTAAGAGGTAAAATTTTTCAAGCCTTATTGTGTCTAATTCTTCAAATCACATTAATCGGTTGGCTTCCGGCTGCCATATGGGCTGTTGCCTCCTTGTTAGATGCCAGGAATGCTAAACGTATGACACAAAAATAAAACCGATATGAAATACCGTGAAATTGAAAGCCAAGAAGCTTTATCTAAATTGTTACATCAAACAGATGTCATTGAATATGTTGCTTTTCAAAGTCTTGATTTTCGCCCTTTTACCGATAAACTAAATCATAAAATATTCAAACATTGTTTATTTTTAGGATGTGAACTGCCTCATAAGGTTAATTATGAATTGAACAATTGCTTTATTTTTCCAAAACTAGATCTTCCGTATAACACTTATCTAAACCGGTTATATACGCCTGAACATTTATATAGAGGTTACAAATTAGGGCATCCCAGCACTTTTTCTGAAACATTTGATCAAATCGTGTACCGTCATTTTTTAAAAACCGGAAAATATGCCCAAGATATTAAAGAGACTTTGGCCAGAAGTTTACATGACCATGCTATTACAGATGCGTTGGATGATTTTTTGTCGGCGTATGCTGAAAAAAAGATTGTTGCATTTATGGGTGGCCATGCGCTACCGCGTCATGATGACAGCTACAAACAAATAGCTTTATTAAGTAAAAAACTCACTGAAATGGGCTATTTAATGAGCTCCGGAGGTGGCCCGGGAGCTATGGAAGCTACCCATTTGGGCGCTTGGTTTGCGGGGCAGCCCGTTGAAGCATTAACTGACAGTATAAAATTTATGGCACAGGCGCCTACATTTAAACATCCCGAATGGTTAGATTTAGCCTTATCTGTACGACAAAAATATCCTACTAAGACAACTTATAAAAGTTTAGCCATTCCAACATGGTTGTATGGGCATGAGCCAACTGCCGTGTTTGCTACACATATTGCTAAATATTTTGCCAATAGCATTCGTGAAGACAAATTATTAACAATTGCCAAAGGCGGTATTATTTTCGCTCCGGGTAATGCCGGCACAATTCAAGAAATCTTTCAAGAGGCAACACAAGACCATTATTTAAGTCTCGGTTATGCAAGCCCTATGATTTTTATGAATAAATATTATTGGACTGTTGAAAAACCTATATATCCTTGTTTGAAAAAAATGCTTGAAGACCATAAATATCAAAATTTAATTTTGTCAATTCATGATGATCCGGCTGAAATATTGCAAGATATTTTAAATTTTACAACAACTTAATATCCTGCCAATTCTACACCATTCAAATTTTTATATAAGGCAACCGCTTGCCGGTCAGTCATATTACTAATATACATTGTTGCATTTAAAATCTTTTCGTATATACTAGCTCCGTCATGATAAATTTCAGGCAAAAGTCTATAAAGCTGTTTGTGTTTTTTAGGTTCTAAGTTTGCCGAAACAAATTTTTGAAGTAAATCCGGCAAAACTTTCATTCCGGCCATTTCAATACGGAGTACAGTATCCGACTGATAAATTCTATCTATACTTATTTGAATAATTTTATCAAGATTCGATTTTAATTTATGTGGAAACAAATCTAATAAAGCTTTATCTAATCGCCCATTGACAAAATCTGACTCGTTTTCTATAAAAATTTGACCGGCTATATATACCAAGTGGTTGATGGCAATACTACGTAAGTAGTTTATTTTTTCTGTTGGTAGATAAATTTGTTTATAGCGATTCCATTTAAATTTTTTATCATCTATTAAGTCTAACAGATGTTGTTCAATAGTTTTAAAGTCTATATATCCCATATGATAACCATCTTCAAAATCTACTATATGATAACAAATATCATCAGCTGCTTCAACTAAAAATGTTAAAGGAAAACGTTTCCACGCTTTGCCCTCAGAGGTGTGTTGAGGAATCAAATTTAATTTGGCAGCAATTTGCTTATCAAATAACTCAATTTCCGATTGATAAATACCAAATTTTTTTAAGCTGGCTTGTTTTTCATTGCGTCGATTAGGCAATGATTCTTTGGGATATTTGGTAAAAGTTGCATAAGTACCTAAACTAAGTCTTAAGCCGCCTTTAATGGCCGATTGCTTTTCAGGGGTATGTGATATAAGTCGTAATCCGGAGGCATTACCTTCAAAATTTTGCAAGTCGGCTATTTGCTGAGCGCTCAGAGATTCTATTAAATCTTTAGCGGCATTACTTTTAAAAAAATTGCTGATAGCTGCTTCGCCACTATGCCCAAAAGGTGGATTGCCAATATCGTGTGTCAAACAAGCTGCAGAGACCAAATGCCCAAAATCCGTTGGTAAAATACCTGCATTCTTTTTTAAATCAGGATATTTGTTTAAAATACTACCTCCCACAAAATTACCTAATGAACGTCCTACTGAAGCTGTTTCTAAACTGTGAGTAAGCCTGTTTCGTACATAATCGGAATTTGGGAAAGGCAATACTTGCGTTTTGTTTTGTAAACGCCGGAAAGCAGAAGAGAATACAATACGATCATAATCCATTTGAAATACCGATCGTTCATCATCATCCTTTATTTGATAATCAAACAATCGCTCTTTGGCATGTTCAAAATAAGTAATCCAATCCATAAAATAAAAGTAAGTGTTTAATGTTTGGCCGGAAGCGGGCTGATAATTTTAACATCATAAAATTCGATAGCACCTTTGACAATACCCTTGATGGTTTTGTATAAAGCATCAGTAATATTTTTTTTAAAGATGTCTTTAGAATGTATCAAACTCACTTCTCTTGCGGGTTCAGGCTTTTTAAAATTTCGCAAATATTTTTTATCAGAAGGACATAAATCTTCGGTTTGCAGATACGGTAAAAGCGTCATTCCTAATCCGTCCTTTGAGAGTTTTATCAAAGCATCAAAATTACCGATATTTAACGAAAATGGCTGATCGTCATCGGTTTTCATGCGACAAATATTTAAAATATTATCTCTAAAACAATGACCTTCGTCTAACAATAAAATATCTTTGACATCTAAATCTTGTTCATCTAATTCTTTTTTCTTAAAAAGTCGGTGTGTTTCTGGAATAAATCCCACAAAAGGTTCATAAAACAAAGGTTTTTCGACAATTTGAGGTTCTTCTAATGGTGTTGCTGCTATACCCGCATCTAATTTTCCTTCCATAATTTGTTCAACCATCTGTTGGGTTGGTATTTCAACAATTTCTATACGAACTTCCGGATATTTTTTAATAAAATTCTTTAAAAACATAGGTAATAAGGTCGGGATTATTGTGGGGATAATTCCCAATTTATAATCTCCTCCTATATAACCTTTTTCCTGTTGAACCAAATCATTAATTCGGGCGCTTTCATTAACAATAGTTTTGGCTTGATCGATAATTTTTTTGCCAATTTCAGTTACCTTTATGGGTTTTTTGTTTCGATCAAAAATAATCACACCAAGCTCATCTTCGAGTTTTTGTATTTGCATACTCAATGTTGGCTGTGTTACATGACATTGTTGTGAAGCTTTAGTAAAATTAAGATACTTGGCAACAGCTAATAAATACTTTAATTGTGCGATTGTCATACATAAAAAGTTTAAAAACAAATTTATTATTATTTTTTATACTTAAAGCATCTTATATCATAATATTTTATAAAGTTTTTCAGATGAAAATTTTAATACCCATCAAAATAAATTATCTTTGTCATAGAAACAAAATAATCGAGATGTCTTCAAAAAAAATCAAAGAAGCAAAAATTTTTGCCAGTTCTCAAAGCCGTGATTTAGCAAAAAAAATAGCAGACTCTTTTGGCATGCCACTTGGCCAAGTCGAATTGCAAAAATTTAAAGATGGTGAATTTAAACCTTCTTTTCAAGAATCTATAAGAGGAAAGCGCGTGTTTATTATCGGCTCTACATTTGCACCATCAGACAATTTAATGGAAATTTTATTAATGATTGACGCTGCTAAACGTGCCTCTGCCGAATATATTGATGTTGTTATTCCTTATTTCGGATGGGCTCGCCAAGAGCGCAAAGATGAACCTCGTGTTCCTATTGCCGCTAAATTAGTCGCTAATATGTTGGAGGCGGCAGGTGCCTCACGCGTAATTACAATGGACTTACATGCCGATCCAATTCAAGGTTTTTTTGAAATTCCGGTAGACCATTTGTACTCAAGTACAATTTTTGTACCTTATATTCAAAATCTAAAGTTAGATAATTTGGTTATTGCTTCACCGGATATGGGCGGTTCTAAAAGAGCCTATGCTTATTCTAAATTTTTAAAAAGCGATGTTGTTATATGTTATAAACAGAGAAAAAAAGCCAATATAATCGGCAGCATGGAATTAATAGGAGATGTTGAAGGTAAAAATGTTGTTTTGGTTGATGATATTATTGACACAGGAGGCACGTTGGTCAAAGCGGCCTCTTTAATGAAAGAAAATGGCGCCAAAAGTATAAGAGCTGTTTGCACACATGCTTTATTATCAGATAATGCTCAAGAACGTATTGCCAATTCAGAAATAGAAGAATTGGTTGTAACGGACTCTATTCCTAGAAAAATTTTGTCAAAAAAAATAAAAGTGCTAACTTGCGCGCCTCTATTTGCAGATGTCATGCGTAATGTACATGTGCATAAATCAATCAGTTCTAAATTTATAATGTAACTGATCAAACAAAATATTAATTAATAAAAACTAAAAGTAATGAAATCATTAACAATTAAAGGCTCAAAAAGAGAAAGCGTGGGCAAAAAAGCCACAAAAGCCCTACGTAATGCTGGACGTGTCCCTTGCGTTTTATACGGAGGTGGCGAACCCTTGCATTTTTCAGCAGACGAACGTGCATTTAAAAACTTGGTGTACACCCCCGAAACGCATACCGTTATGATTGAATTGGAAGATGGCAGTAAGCATAATGCCATTATGCAAGACATTCAATTTCATCCTGTTACGGATAAAATTTTACACGTTGATTTCTACCGCTTGTTTCCCGACAAAGAAGTTACCGTTACGGTACCGGTTAAAACAACAGGTGTAGCACCGGGTATTATCAAAGGGGGATCTTTAAGTTTAACTATGAAAAAATTAAAAGTTAAAGCGATTCCGGCTAACTTACCCGATGCTGTTGTTGTAGATATCAGTAAATTAGACATTGGTAATAAAGTTTATGTTTCCGAATTAAGAAATGATAAATATAAATTAATGCACCCTGACAATGTAGTCGTTGTACAAGTGAAGATGTCAAGAGCAGCTATGAAAGCAGCCCAAGAAGCCAAAGCTGCTGCACAAGAATAAAATATGCTTACAAAAACAAAACCAAGAGGCTGTCTTACTGACAGCCTTTTTTTATTTTAAAAGCCATAAAACTTTTGTACTTTTACAAAAATATTTTCCATGGCGAGATCACAAAAAAAAACATCCAGTTTTCTTAAAAAACTAACTTATCATTACCGGGTTTTGATTATCAATGATGACACCTATGATGAAAAACTCAGTTTTAAATTAAACCGGTTAAATGTATTTGTTTTCACCGGCTTATTTGCTTTCTTTTTAATTTTAATTACCACTATACTTATTGCCTTTACACCTATAAAGACTTACATTCCCGGGTACATAGCCCCCGGATTGCGAAAAAAAGCTGTGCATTTACAAATCAAAACCGATTCACTTGAAAAAGCTTTACGAATCAACACTTACTATGTCGATCAATTGAGAAAAGTCTTAAATAATGAAATAAGTATGGAAGACTTTAATAAAAATTATGCTTTAAAAAGTATCAATCCTGATACCTTAAAACTCGCTCCGGGAAAAGTAGACTCTTTATTACGAAAAGAAGTTGAAGAACGTGAACGCTTTATGGTCAACAAACAAAATAACACATTATCTTATAATTTTATAGCACCTGTTAAAGGTATTGTGGTTAATGGCTTTAATCCTGAAAAAAAACATTATGCTATAGATATTGCTTTGCCTCAAAATACACCTATTAAAAGTATTGCAAAAGGCCGCGTTATTTTTTCCGATTGGTCAGCAGCTACCGGCAATACACTTATCATTTCACACCCTTATAATGTTGTCTCTATCTATAAGCACAATAAAAAATTGTTGCGCCATACAGGCGATATTGTCCAGCAAGGTGAAGTTATTGCTCTTTCGGGCAATACAGGAGAACAAACTACCGGACCTCATTTACATTTTGAATTATGGATTAAAGACACGCCTGTAAATCCTCAAGATTTTATCAATTTTAAAAAATAAATTATGGGGATCAAAACTACATTAGCCAAAATTTATGCACATTATATTGTAAAAAAAAATCAAAAATGGATACAAAATCCACTAGCTGCCCAACAAGCTACCTTCAGGCAACTTTTAAGTAAAGCCGCTCATACACAATTTGGTCAAGATCATAATTTTAAATCTATTACAGATTACGAAGATTTTAAAAAAAAAGTGCCTTTACGAAATTATGAGCAACTCAAACCTTATATAGACCGTATCATTAATGGTGCCTATAATGTCTTATGGAAAGGGCGTCCTTTATATTTTGCCAAGACTTCTGGCACTACTTCCGGCACCAAATACATTCCTATTAGTCGTGAGTCAATGCCTTATCATATCATTGGTGCCAAGCATGCATTGTTACATTACATTTATGAAACCGGCCGCTCAAATTTTGTAGATGGTAAAATGATATTTTTACAAGGAAGTCCTGTTTTATCTAAAGTCGGTGGTATTAAAACCGGCCGTTTGTCCGGCATAGCTGCCCACTATGTCCCTAGCTATTTACAAAAAAACAGAATGCCCAGCTGGAAAACCAATATTATTGAAGATTGGGAAACCAAAGTGCAAGCGATAATAGAAGAAACCTTACAGGAGGATATGCGGCTTATCAGTGGTATTCCTTCGTGGGTACAAACCTATTTTGAAAATCTCATAGAACAAACAGGCCAAAAAGTGGGTGTGCTTTTTCCAAATTTTAACCTTTTTGTTTACGGCGGTCTTAATTTTGAACCCTATCGGCAAAAATTTCATAAACTTATCGGCAGAGAAGTAGATAGTATTGAATTATATCCGGCGTCCGAAGGTTTTTTTGCTTATCAGGATAAACCCGACCGTGATGATTTATTGTTATTGACACAGCATGGTATGTTTTATGAATTTGTTCCGGCTAATGAAATTTTTGATGAACACCCTACACGTTTATCGCTGGCAGAAGTCAAACCGAATGTGCCGTATGCCTTGATTTTGAACACCAATGCCGGCTTATGGGGTTATATTATCGGTGATACAGTTATGTTTACCTCGATAGCACCTTACCGTTTAAAAGTAACCGGCCGTATTAAACATTTTATTTCGGCATTTGGTGAGCATGTTATTGCCAAAGAAGTGGAAACTGCCATAAAAAAAGCTCAAGAAAAAACCGGTATAAATCTGAATGAATTTACTGTAGCTCCGCAAATTAATCCGGTTGAAGGTTTGCCGTATCATGAATGGTTAGTTGAGTTTGATTCGACGCCCAAAAATTTATCAAACTTTGCTAAATCTATTGAAATAGCAATGCAAAATCAAAATCCCTATTATAAAGACTTAATTCAAGGAAAGATTTTACGGTCTGCTGTTATTACTCCGGTAAAAAAAGGTGGATTTGATCAATATATGAAAAGTATCGGTAAACTAGGTGGCCAAAATAAAATGCCACATTTATCAGATAACAGAAAAATTGCAGATACTTTATATCAAATGAATTTAATAGACTCATCAAAATAGACACTATGTATATTTACAATATTACGTTTAATGTTGATCATGACATTGAAAAAGCCTGGCTTGATTATATACAAAACAGTTTTGTTCCCAAAATGCTTAAAAGCGGTTTACTCAGGCAAGCTGTTACCAGTAAAATTATGGTTGATGAAGCACAAGGACAATCCTATGCCATACAATTTATGGCAGAAAATCAAGCTGATCTCAAAAGTTTTATTGAAAAAGAATTAGCGCCTATTCTCCATCAACTATATTTAAAATTCAGCCCCAAAATGGTCTATTTTGCAACAGAATTGGCTGTAATTGATCAGCAACAACATCATATCACCGGCCAATCTTAATAATTTTTTGACACCAATATCTCTTAAAGTTTAGTAAATTGCACATAAAAAAATATGAGAACAAAAATAGTAGCCGGTAACTGGAAAATGAATAAGACCCTTCCGGAAGCCGTGGCTTTAATTGAAGCCTTAAAAAATAATATCCAACCAGACAAAACAGTAGAAGTTATTATTGCTCCGGCCTATGTCAATCTGCCTAAGGCTGTTGAACTTTTACAAGATTTTCCCATTGCTGTCTCTGCTCAAAACATGCATTTTGCCGATCATGGTGCTTATACAGGCGAAATCTCAGCCGATATGTTAAAAGCCATCGGAGTTGACACAGTTATTTTAGGACATAGTGAACGACGCGCTTATTTTAATGAAACCGATGATGTTTTACAAAAAAAAGCACAGAAAGCCTATGAAAAAAATATGACTAATATTTTTTGTGTAGGCGAACAATTAGAAGACCGCACAAAAGGCCGACATTTTGAAGTAGTTAAAAATCAGCTATCAAAAGCTTTATTTGATTTGCCTTTACAAGCCTACAAAAAAATAGTTATTGCTTACGAACCTGTTTGGGCTATAGGTACCGGTCAAACTGCCAGTCCGGAGCAAGCCCAAGAAATGCACCGATTTATTCGTGAAACACTCGCTCAAAAATATGGTCGTGATTTGGCCAATCATGTTCGTATTTTATATGGCGGTAGTGTCAAACCCGCTAATGCCTCCGAGATATTCTCTCAACCCGATGTTGACGGTGGTTTAATAGGAGGTGCCTCTTTAAATGCCGAAGACTTTAATGCGATTGTAACAGCTGCAAAATCTTGATTTTTATCAGCTCCATTTCAAAACAAATTATTACATTTGTTGTCATACAATCATAAGACCAAAAACGGAAAAATTATAAATTATGAACCTACACGAATATCAAGGTAAAGAAATATTAAGCAAATCGGGCGTACGTGTACAACGCGGTATCGTCGCCGACACTCCTGAAAAGGCTGTTGAAGCCGCCAAAAAACTCACAGAAGAAACCGGTACCAAATGGTATGTTGTGAAAGCACAAGTTCATGCCGGTGGTCGTGGCAAAGGTGGCGGTGTAAAACTAGCCAAAAATTTAGATGAAGTAAAAGAGCTGGCTTCTAAAATTATCGGTATGCAATTGGTGACGCCTCAAACACCACCGGAAGGTAAAAAAGTCAATCAGGTATTAATTGCAGAAGATGTTTACTATCCTGGTGAAACAGAACCCGAAGAGTATTATATGAGTGTAATGCTCAACCGCGGCAAAGGCCAAAATATGATCATGTATTCGCCCGAAGGCGGTATGAATATTGAAGAAGTGGCTGAAAAAACACCGGATAAAATTTTTATAGAATTGATTGACCCGGCTCATGGATTACAAGATTTTCAAGCCCGTCGCATAGCCTTTAATTTAGGTTTAAGCGGTCAAGCCTATAAAGAAATGGTTAAATTTGTTAAATCTTTATACAATGCTTATACCAAAAACGACGCTTCTTTATTTGAAATTAATCCGGTATTAAAAACCTCTGATAATAAAATATTAGCAGTTGACTCAAAAGTTGTAATTGATGACAATGCCTTGTTTAGACACAAAGACATTGCTGAAATGCGTGACACCAGAGAAGAAAACCCCATTGAAGTAGAAGCAAAACAAGCCGGATTAAGTTATGTAGATTTAGACGGTAATGTTGGTTGTATGGTAAATGGTGCCGGATTGGCCATGGCTACTATGGATTTGATCAAGCAAGCAGGTGGCGAACCAGCCAATTTTCTTGATGTAGGTGGTACTGCCGATGCTGAACGAGTTGAAAAAGGCTTCCGTATTATCTTAAAAGACCCTAAAGTAAAAGCTATTTTAGTCAATATTTTCGGTGGTATAGTACGAGCCGATCGTGTCGCACAAGGTGTAGTAGATGCTTATAATAACATGAAAGGCGAAATTCATGTTCCTATTATTGTCCGTTTACAAGGTACCAATGCTGACAAAGCCAAAGAATTGATAGAAAAATCAGGTATTCCGGTTCATTTTGTAACTGAATTTCAAGAAGCTGCCGATAAAGTACAAGAAGTCTTAAAAGAAACCGCATAATAAGAATAACACCTCATAAAAAGCTGCCAAATGGCAGCTTTTTTTATGCTCTATTCCAATTGTACTAATTTTATAAATAATCATTTGCATTAAGTCATAAAATGCCATAACTTTGTATAAAAATTAATTTAGAATGATTCTAAAAAAAATCCTTAACTTTTATTTGGAAGGTTTTAAAGAGATGACTCCCCGCGGCAAAAAGCTTTGGTTAATTATTTTAATCAAGCTTTTTATCATGTTTGCCATCTTAAAGTATTTCTTTTTTCCTGACATTATGAAAGAAAACTATAAAAACGATACAGAACGCATTCAACATATAGAACAAGAACTGATTATTACCAAAAATCCACAATAATAACTTTTATATAACACTTAAAAAATGTAACCTATGGAACATATCAATTGGGAATTAGTCGATTGGTCACGGGCGCAATTTGCGCTAACAGCCTTATATCATTGGATATTTGTACCACTTACTTTAGGGCTGTCATTTATGTTGGCCATCATGGAAACCATTTATGTTAAAACCGGCGATGAAAAATGGCTGAAAATAGAAAAATTTTGGCTTAAACTATTTGGAATTAACTTTGCAATTGGTGTAGCAACCGGTATTATTCTTGAATTTGAGTTTGGCACCAACTGGTCAAACTACTCATGGTTTGTCGGTGATATTTTCGGTGCACCCTTAGCCATTGAAGGTATTATGGCCTTTTTTATGGAATCGACTTTTGTCGCTATAATGTTTTTCGGCTGGAACAAAGTCAGCAAAAAAACTCACTTATGGGCTACATGGTTAACGGCTATTGGCAGTAATTTATCAGCATTATGGATACTTGTTGCAAACGGATGGATGCAAAATCCGGTAGGTATGGAGTTTAATCCGGACACCATGCGTAATGAAATGCATGACTTCTTAGCAGTATTATTCAATCCGGTAGCGGTTAATAAATTTTTGCATACCATTACTTCGGCTTATACTTTTGCTGCCTTATTTGTCATTGCTATCAGTTCTTATTTATTAATTAAAGGCAAAGATAAGTCATTGGCTAAATACAGTATGCTTATTGCTTCTATTTTTGGCTTTATAGGTATTTCCGCTACAATTATTACCGGCGATGGTTCTGCTAAGCAAGTGGCAAGGTATCAACCAATGAAATTAGCCTCAATGGAAGGTTTAAAAAAAGGCTCACGTGGTGCTCCTATTATAGCAATTGGTAAGCCCAAACATTTAAAAAGCGAACCGACACACAAAGAAGTTTTAAAAGATTTAAAGGGTGAAGATCAATTAAATGTTGCAGCAGAAGGCTTTGAAATTCCTTATGGATTATCAGTTTTAGCATTTAATGATCCCGATGCCTTTGTTCCCGGTATTGACGACTTAGTATATGGCAATGAAAAAGAAGGTATTCCTTCTTATCAAGAACGAATTAAAAGCGGTAAAATCAGTATTGAGGCATTAGCGAACTACAAAAAAGCTAAAAAATCAGGTGACACCGAAGCTGCTAAAAAATATTTAGCTACTTTTCGTGCACATTTTAAAGATTTCGGTTACGGTTATTTTGACGGTCATGATTTGAATGAATTGGTGCCACCGGTGGCTATCACCTTTACATCATTTCATACTATGGTCATATTAGGCGGATGGTTTTTTATCTTTTTTATTTTGGTTTTTCGAGCTGTAATGCGAGGTACAATAGAAAAAAACAAATGGCTACTTCGCCTCGGCGTTTTAGGCTTACCATTAGGTTTTATTGTTCAAGAAGCCGGATGGATTACTGCTGAAGCCGGTCGTATGCCTTGGGTTATCCAAGATTTGATGCCTACTTTTATGGCCGTTTCTCATATTGAAAGCACCAGTGTGATGATAACCTTTTTCTTATTTTTCATCACCTTTACGGCTTTATTAATTGCCGAATTGAAAATTATGTCGACTGAAATTAAAAAAGGATTTAGCAACTAAAAATTTACAATTATGTTTGAAGCATTATCATATGAAAATTTACAGATTTATTGGTGGATCATTATCTCAATATTAGGCGGATTTTTGGTTTTCCTTTTATTTGTTCAAGGAGGGCAAACTCTAATAGACAAATTAAGCGACAATGAAGGTGAGAAAACAGTTGTGGTCAACATTATTGGTCATAAATGGGAATTTACTTTTACAACATTAGTTGTATTCGGCGGTGCTTTTTTCGCCTCTTTTCCATTGTTTTATTCAACAAGTTTTGGTGGCGCCTATTGGGTTTGGTATGCCATCTTGTTTGCATTTATAGTACAAGCCGTCTCTTATGAATACCGCAAAAAGAAAAATAACTTTTTGGGCAGTAAAACATTCGAAGCCTTTTTAAAATTTAACGGTTATGCAGCTCCATTTTTACTGGGTGTTGCAGTATCTACCTTTTTTACGGGAAGTGCCTTTAGTATTCACAAAGACAATATCGTAAAACTCAACAGTAATGTAGAAGCTATTATCTCACAATGGGCAACCCCTTGGCATGGCTTGGAAGCACTATGGACAACTGAACATTTGGCTTTTTTACAAAATATACTTTTAGGTTTGGCAGTCTTAATGTTAGCCCGTTTAAATGCGCTGTTATATATTCGCAAGATGACTAACGAACCTGCTATTTTAAGCAAGGTTAATAAATGTATTCCACGTCATAGCGTTATATTTTTGGTTTTATTTTTAACTTGGTTTATTCGTTTGTTATTTATTGACGGTTTTGCTATCAATCCGGATACTAAAGAGGTATTTATGCAAGCTCATAAATATTTTGACAATTTGATTGGATCGCCCTTAACCTTACTGGTATTATTGGCCGGTTTGGCTAGTGTTTTATATGGTTTATACAAAGCCAATTTTAAGCAAGATGAAAAAGCATTTTGGTATACAGGAGTTGGTACCATATTAACAGTAATAGCATTATTTTTTATAGCCGGCTTCAACCATACACCATATTATCCGTCTACTTATGATTTGCAAAGCTCTATTTCTATAGCAAATAGTTCTTCCAGCCGGTTTACATTGATTGTAATGTCTTATGTATCCTTAATGGTTCCGTTTGTATTGGCATATATTATTTGGGCTTGGCGCGCTATGGATGCCAGAAAAATTAACCAAAAAGAATTAAAACAAGAATTAGACAAATATTAAAAAAATATCCTTATGACTACTTATGGACTTATACATTTTATCAGTTGGCCTGTCATTATTTACCTCAGTTATATTCTGAGCGTTTGGGCCATTAAGAAATATGATCAAAAACATTCAAAAGCATAGTGTTTATGTTTTAACATCGTGCTATAATTTATTTGATACTTCCTTAAAAAGCAGCACTTACATATTGAGTGTTGCTTTTTTATAAATACCCTTTATAAAAATGTTGTTGTGAAAAAGTCTTACGGCTTTGTTTATTTCTTTTGTATCTTTGACTTATTGTAAAGTAATTTTATGAAAGGAATTGTTTTAGCCGGCGGTGCCGGTACACGTTTACATCCATTGACCATCAGTGTTTCCAAACAGTTATTGCCGGTGTATGATAAGCCGATGATTTATTATCCTTTGTCGGTATTAATGTTGGCCGGTATTCGCGAAATATTGATTATTTCAACGCCACAAGGTTTGCCGGCTTTTAAAAAATTGTTGGGAGATGGCTCTACATTCGGTCTTCAATTGTCTTATGCCGAGCAGCCCAGTCCAGACGGATTGGCCCAAGCTTTTATTATAGGTGAAAAATTTATTGGCAATGATGCTGTTGCATTGGTTTTAGGCGACAATATTTTTTACGGTGCAGGTTTGCAAAACTTACTGACTCAAGCGATTCAAACCGTTGAAAACGACCAAAAAGCCGTTATTTTCGGTACTTATGTTCATGATCCACAACGCTATGGCGTGGCAGAGTTTGATGCCGACGGACAAGTCTCAAGCATTGAAGAAAAGCCCAAAGAACCAAAATCTAATTATGCTGTTACCGGTTTATATTTTTACCCAAACAATGTGATAGAAATTGCCAAAAATGTCAAACCATCATGGCGTGGTGAGTTGGAAATCACCAGTGTTAATCAAGCTTATTTAGCACTGGAACGTTTACATCTGGTTAAGTTGAGTCGCGGTTTTGCATGGCTTGATACGGGTACACATGAAGCGCTAGCCGATGCCACCGAGTTTGTAAAAGTAATAGAAAAACGTACCGGTTTAAAAATTGCCTGTTTAGAAGAAATTGCTTGGCGGTATAATTGGGTTTCAAAGGAAAACTTGCTTAACACAATTGAAGGACAAAAAAGTTCGTATTACGCATATATCCGAAAGGTTATAAAGTAAAGACTCATACAGCTTAAAATCTCTGTTACAAGTGTTTTATAGATAAATCTGCAAAGGCAATATGAAAATATGCTTTGCTAAATTGCTTTATTCGTCAGGCTGACATGCTTGGCTTTAAATCCGATTTTCAAAAAAATACAGTGCTTTATTTAAGAGATTATGTTTATTTTTGTTTAATACTATAAATTTTATGCGTCTTGACTTCTAAACCCAAAGTATTAATCACCGGTGTTGCCGGCTTTATAGGGCATCATCTTGCCAAACTTTTACAACAAAACGGTTATTCAATTACCGGTATTGATAATCTTAATGATTATTATGATGTCAATTTGAAATTGGCCCGCCTTCAAGATTTGAAAATCGATACCACCTCCATAGAATATAACAAGCCGCTTAAAGGAAAAATTATTTTTTATAAATTGGACTTGACCGATAAAGAAAATCTGGAAGCTTTATTTGCTAAAACTCAATTTGATTATATTATTAATTTAGCAGCACAAGCGGGCGTCCGTTATTCGCTAAAAAATCCGCAAGCCTATATTGACAGTAACATCACCGGATTTTTAAATCTCTTGGAAGCGGCTAGAAAACATCGACCAAAACATTTTATTTTTGCCTCTTCAAGTTCTGTTTACGGGCTTAATAAACAAGTCCCTTTTAAGACAATACATCACACTGATCATCCTGTTTCTCTTTATGCAGCCACCAAAAAATCTAATGAAATGATGGGCCACTCCTATGCCCATCTTTTTGATATTCCCACAACGGGACTTCGTTTTTTTACGGTTTACGGCCCTTACGGTCGTCCGGATATGGCACTGCATCTTTTTACGGAAGCCATTTTGCAAGACCGGGAATTAGATGTGTTTAATTATGGCCATATGAGTCGTGATTTTACATATATTGATGATATTACTGAAAGTATTAAACGTTTGTTGCCCAAAGCTCCCTCTAAAAACAATCCTGATTTTGATGCAAAGCATCCCAATCCGGCGATTAGCTCCGCACCCTACCGTTTGTTTAATATCGGGAACAACCAGCCTGTGGCTTTGATGGATTTTATAAAAGCCATAGAGGCAGCCACCGGTAGAAAAGCTAAGTTAAACTTAAAAGAAATGCAAGCCGGAGATGTAGAAAGCACCTATGCCGATGTGGCAGATTTGTTTGAATATATCCAATTTAAACCACAAACGCCTCTTGAAGAAGGCGTGGCAAAATTTGTGGAGAGGTATAAAATAATTTATTCTTAAGAGTTTATATAAAATTAGTTGATTGTTATGCTATTTAATTCTTTAGATTTTGCCATTTTTTTACCAATCGTTTTTATTTTGTATTGGTTTGTTTTTAATAAGAGTTTGAAGTGGCAAAACTTATTAATTGTTATTGCCAGCTATGTTTTTTACGGTTGGTGGGATTGGCGTTTTTTGTCTTTGATTGCATTTAGTACCTTGGTTGATTATTTCGTAGGTTTAGGTTTATTAAATCAAAAAAATCCAAAGAAACAAAAACTACTTTTGTTTATTAGTTTATTCGTTAATTTAGGCCTGCTAGGCTTCTTTAAGTATTACAATTTTTTCTTAGATAATTTCGTTGAAGCTTTTAAATTTTTTGGTTATTCCATAAATCCACAAGGTTTAAATGTTATTTTACCGGTTGGTATTAGCTTTTATACATTTCAAACTTTGAGTTACTCCATAGATGTTTACAGGGGTAAATTAAAACCAACCAAAAATTTTATTGATTTTGCTGCTTTTGTAAGCTTTTTTCCACAATTGGTTGCCGGACCTATCGAACGTGCTACACATTTATTACCCCAGTTTTATAAAAGACGTGTTTTTGAATATGACAAAGCCGTTGATGGATTGCGACAAATACTATGGGGACTTTTTAAGAAAATGGTCATTGCTGATAATGCTGCTCGTTATGCCAACGAAATATTTAATCACTCAGAAAATTATTCAGGGAGTACCTTATTGTTAGGTGCTTTATTTTTTACGTTTCAAATATATGGCGACTTTTCCGGCTATTCGGATATTGCAATCGGGACTTCTCGATTGTTTGGTTTCGATTTGATGCAAAATTTCAATTTTCCCTATTTTTCCAGAGATATTGCCGAATTTTGGCGGCGTTGGCATATTTCATTATCCACCTGGTTTCGCGATTATTTGTATATTCCATTAGGTGGCAGCAGAGGGGGAACTTGGAAGAAAATTAGAAACACTTTTATCATATTTATTGTCAGTGGTTTTTGGCATGGTGCCAACTGGACTTTTATTGTATGGGGTGCATTAAATGCTATTTATTTTCTACCCTTATTACTGACTAAAAAAAATAGGAAACATACTAATACGGTTGCTGAAGGCAAGTTATTACCAAATTTCAAGGAATTTATACAACTAAATATAACTTTTTGGCTCACGGTTTTGGCTTGGGTTTTTTTTAGGGCCAGTAATGTAAAACATGCACTTTCATATCTAAATGAAATATTTTCAAAATCACTGTTTACAATACCCGATTTTCCCGGAAAACGGCATTCTATATTAATTCTATTTTTTATATTTACTTTTGTGGTCGTAGAATGGATTGGAAGAACTAGCAAATATGGTATTGAAAGAATCTATATGCTTAATAATAATTTTATAAGATATCTATTTTATTTTATAATTGTTTTCATAATAATGGCATTTGGCAATTTTAAGGAAAATCAATTTATATATTTTCAATTTTAATGATGAAGAAGTTTATTAGCAAAATCGTAAAATTCCTAGTTATAATTATTTTGTTCATTGTAACGGTTAATTATGTGGGTGATAGTGCCAAGTTATTTCATCCTGATTATGTAAAAAAGATTGCACGGTTGCTAATCAATAAATCTAATGTTACCAATATATCTAATTATGATGAAAGATTGTTACAAAAAGAAATTATTAGTCAAATTAAAACTGCTCCCGATATTCTTGTTTTAGGTTCAAGTAGAGTGAAAGCAATTAATAGTGAATTTTTTAAGGACAAAAAACTGCGAAATCACTTTGTGTCTGGAGCGACACTTGAAGATATAATAGCAATTTATCAAATGAATATTTCTAAAAGAATTATTCCCAAAGAAATTATTTTAGGTGTTGACCCTTGGATTTTTAATGAGCATAACGGACAATTTCGTTGGAAAGTTTTAAAAAATGAATATTATAAATTTATGAGGCAACCTGAACAAACGGAGTTTATTGATTATGACAAGTTGGAACAACTTTTCTCACTATCTTATTTTCAAGTATCTTTGAGGAATTTACCAAGAGTATTAACAGGTAAAGATCAGCCGGTAGCTACAAAAAGCAAATCCAATCTGCATAATATCAAACTTTCTGACGGTTCTCATGTTTACGGTGATGTTTATATGAATGTAGGAATTGAAGTAGTAAACAAAAGAGCTGAACAATATTGTAGGGGCGAAGTATATTCATTGGGAGATTTCAACAGTATTTCCGACAAAAAAATGGCTGAGTTTAACAAACTAATTCAAAATATTTTAGACAAAAAAAATAAGGTTAATTTTTGTACTTTCGCCATATCATCCATTAGTATTTAACAGAATCAAACGCGATTATAGAATTGTCTTGGAAGTGGAAGATACGATTCGCAAAATAGCAATAAAAAATGGCATTGAGGTAATAGGTTCTTATGACCCGTCAAAGTTAGGGCTGGATCAACAAGATTTTTATGACGGAATGCATGCAAAAGACAATATCGAAAAAAAAATATTCCTTAATTGTAAAAACATTCAATAGTGAATAAAAATAATAAAATATTAGTTACAGGAGCCGATGGTTTTATCGGTAGTCACTTAGTAGAAAAGTTGGTAGATGAAGGCTATTCTGTCAAAGCTTTTTGCTATTATAACTCATTTAATTCCTGGGGATGGTTAGATACTTTTCCAAAAGAGAAATTGGCTAAAATAGAAGTCTTTACCGGAGATATTCGTGATCCGAACGGTGTACGTACAGCAATGAAGGATTGTGATATGGTATTTCATTTGGCTGC
>WGBX01000129.1 GCA_015494075.1 Flavobacteriaceae bacterium | reverse complement strand
TTGACTTATCAGCTTATGCAGGACAAAAAGTATTTATTGCTTTTAAATATGTAGGTGGAGATAATGCAAACAGCACATCTACTTATAGAGTCGACAATGTTGTCATAAAATAATCTAAATTATTTTATAATTTAAAAAACCCGCAATTTTTATTGCGGGTTTTTTAATACCTCAAATCACTAACCAAATTTAAATAGTTTTTAAGCTTAATCCTTAATAAAATATTTATTAAAATATTGACCTTGTGGCAATTCTATCTTTAAAACATAAATAGCAGGTTGAAGATAATAAACATCAAATGATGTTTGCGTTGGCGAAAAAGTATGTATAAACCGGCCTTGTATGTCCCAAATTTCTATACTTTTAAATTCAGAAGAAGAATCATTTTTTAGATATAATTTATCATGAACCGGATTAGGATAACAAACAATTAAATTATCCAAATCTTCAATATTACTTGTATAGATCAAGTTGTTTAAATCTGTGCTTGTTCCATTAAATACATTCAAATCAACATTGCCATCAATTCCATTAACATTTCCATACCAAGAATATTGTTTAAACAACCAATTTTGCCAATTTCCAATGTTTACAGGAGGCTCAACCGGATCGGTGCCGGGGTTAGCTATCCATAAACCGTAAATATTTAAACTGGAATCTAAGAAAGATGTATAATATGCATTTGTATAAATAATAGGTTGCACACCGGTTTGTGCTTGTACGCGGTCTAACCAAGTTTTTACCCAACTACTTAATTGGTCTGCTGTATATAATTCATCTAAATGAAGACCGTTTGGCGGATCTTCCAAATCTAATACAGGTGGTAAAAAACCAGGCCCTATATATGCCTTTGCTTGTGCAACAAAATTATCTGCTTCATAAATAGCTTCATTATTATCAGGTCGGGCAAAATGGTAAGCGCCCATCAACAAACCGGCATTTTTACCATTTTGCATATAAGTGTTAAAATTTGGATCTTGGTAGGTTCGCCCCTCGGTAGCTTTGCAAAATGCAAAAACTTTTCCGTCATTATAAACAAGTTCCCAATTGATGGTTCCTTGATAATGAGAGACATCAATTCCTAGAATATTTTGTCCCCAAATAATGGAGTTAAAAATAAGTCCTATTAAAACGAAATGTTTTTTCATAAGACTATTTTTGTATAATTGTAATATTATGTATAAATGTATCGATAACCTTTGGCGCTTTGATATTTTTTTCAAAGTAATCGGCCACTATCTCTAAACAACCTTTATTATCAGGTGCCAACAAATATAATTTTTCTCTGATAATAGGTTGTTTTAGATTATGCCCTTTACCATCAACAGTTAACTTATTAATGATTTTAACCGCAGGAATAGTATTAACCTTTATGTGGGTTAAGTTTTTACGTTTAGATTGATTGTAATAATTGTATAGAGTTATACCACTTTTATTGGGATGATAGATAATTTGGACTTTCCCTTGCTTGTCGGAAAGTTGGTAAATGGTTTTAATGCTTTTGATTTTACCATTTAAGTCTTTAGCTTTAAAATCTTCCAGCTGAATTTGCCAATTGTTTGGTATTTTGAATGCAAATCCGTATTTTTTAATAGTTTGTGAGTTGTTTTGATTTTTATCTATTGAAATAAGTGCTGCATGATTAGCAGAATTTTTTGAGTTTTTTGTGTTTGCACATGATAATGTGAGTAAACTGTAAAAAAACAAAAGAATATAAGTGTGCATGATTTTTTGTTTAAAATTACAAAAAAATTGCAAAACTATTTTTTTAAAATCATTTGTGTTAATTGTTCCGGATAGTGTTCTTTGATATCAATTATAATAAAGTTTTTGTTTTTCCATAATTGTAAAATTTGCTTTAAGAGGCGTTTTCTAACGACCATAATAATAGATAAATTCGATTGTGTCATAGCTGTTTCTATGGCTTCAAACCATGCTTGCCCATTTAATTCTAAGTAACCAACTTCATCAATAACCAGAATATCTAAATTAGTCAAATCGCCTGTAAGTGCCTCATAGCCAAAATTTAACCCTGCTTTTGAAAAATAAAAACGGCCCATTTTAAGTTCTCCGGCTTCGGGGTCTTGACTGCTTAAAAAAGTTGTTTCACCTGTTGCTATATTTTCAATATTAAACCCGTAACGAATCCCTCCCACATCTATACCATGAGCTATTATTCCGCCAATTTTGATATCCGGATTTTGTATTTTAAGCTCGGATAATACTTGCTTTAAAAAAGTTGTTTTACCACTTTGGGGCTCTCCTGAAATAATATAATTTTTAGTTTGATTTTGAAATTGAGCGCTAAATTTTTGAAGTAAAATATCTGATAAATTAATTGCTTTTTGCAATATTTTAAAGGGATTTAAAAGGCCCTTTTTATCTTTTGAAATATTTTTAACAATAAAAGGGACAGCCGAAGTTGCCAAGCCTAAACTGGCATAAAGCTGTGAATATCCTTTTTTATAAAGTAATGCTTTAACAAGAGGATTTTTTAATTCGACGCTAATAGCCGTAAATGAAGAAACTACTACAATAGCTCTCAAAATCATTTTAATACCAATCATCATTCCGGCCACTTTATCTTGCCAAAGCCATATGGCCATAATGCCAATGACTAATAGTTGAAACCAAAAACCGGCTCTTTTAAGATGACGCATTGTTTTGGCATAACGTTTCCAAATCCATATCAAATAAATTGCTATTGGTATAATTGAATAATTTAAAGGAAAAAAATCTAAACTAAGTAGAAATAAAACCAAGAGAATAAGATGCAAAATAATCAATTTAGAATCATACTTAAAATTTTGTGTATCAAATAAATCATTTTTGATTTTGAAATTACTAAACTCGATATTGGAAGAATATGGAATTTTTGTTAAATTTTTACCGACATATTGTCCAATAAAAGCAGCGGTTATACCTAAAAAGACATACACACCAACAACCAGATAGAAAAGTTGTTTTAATGGTAAATTTAAATGAGTTATATGCAAAAATAAATAATAAAGATTTTCTAATATTTTTACAATATCAAAGCCGTAGATTAAAATTATACTGACAATTTTATGTACAATAGCACTAAACATGGCTAATATTCCTGCCAACGCAAATGCCACAAAATTTCGACCAAAAATGTTTAAAGCCACTTGAAAAATAAAAGCTTCGACCAAAATACCGATTAAAGGACCTAAAATAACGGATGTAGGCATTAGCGATCGCATTAAAGCTGCAATCAGTCCGGCTTTTATATATAAGCCTTTGTCTAGCCATTTATAAGAAAAAGCAATCAAAAGTATAACAGAGGTAAAAGTCATAAATGTCCCTGCAAATGGTAATCTTAAACTGTGAAAAAAACTACCGAAAATAATTTCGAAACTAGCCCAAATACTTCCAATGACGGCTGCTTTCAGCCAAGTATCTTGTGAATTATTCTTCATATTTAGATATAATTTTTTTTAATTCATTAGGCGTATTCACATTCAGTAAATTATCTCTAAAAGAATCAGCCGGTATTAGTTTAGCCGGCATTTGTCTTAATAAGGAGCGCAACCGGTAGTTTTTTTGTTCAATTAGCTTAGTTAAATAAGGTATAATATTCTTATGATATAACCCTGTTAACATTTGAGGCTGTTGATCTATTTCCAATAAATTTAGTAACAATTTCGGATTTGATTGTTTAAGTAAGTACGCTATAACTTTTGTGTTTAGCAAAGGCATATCAGCCGGAATAACTAATGCAGTAGAGGTCTTGATTTGTGATAAACAAGTATATAGACCACCCATTGGGCCAATATCTTTAATGGTATCCGGTATTTGCTTATAGGGTGTTTGTATAGGCCTGTTTGTGCTTATAATTATATCATCAGTAAAGTTTTCCAATAATTTTATTGCGTGCATTAAAAAAGTTTGTTGGCGATGTTTGATTTGCGTCTTGTCAAATCCCATTCTACGGCTTTTACCACCGGCTATAATGATTCCTGAGATATTCATTTTTAAAGCTTGCGTATTTGAAGTGCTAGGGTTCGTTTTTAATTTTATGCAAAAATAGGCATAAAATTGAGGATGTTTTAAAAAAATATTGCTTTTTTAATCATTTTAATTTTTATAAAAATCTATTGTATCTTTACATCATAATAAATTATTATATGCAAATAAGAAAATACGCACTAAATGATTGGCTCCCAACTACTGCCAAAGAAGTAAAAAGAAGAGGGTGGGATGAATTGGATGTCATATTATTTAGTGGTGACGCTTACATTGACCATCCTTCTTTCGGCCCAGCAGTAGTGGGTCGCATATTTGAAAGCTTCGGTTTGCGTATTGCTATTGTTCCACAGCCAAATGTGCGTGATAATTTGCAAGATTTTACAAAATTAGGAAAACCCCGTTTGTTTTTTGCTGTTACAGCCGGTAGTATGGATTCTATGGTAAGCAATTATACTGCTAGTAAAAAACCTCGCGATAAAGATGCCTACTCACCCGGAGGTGAATGGGGAAACCGTCCTGATTATGCAAGCATTAAATATGCCCGAATTTTAAAAAATTTTTTTCCGGATGTGCCAATTTTAATAGGTGGCATTGAAGCCTCTTTAAGACGCGTTACGCATTATGATTATTGGAGTGACACACTACGCCCGTCTATTTTGAAAGATTCGGGAGCCGATTTATTAGTTTACGGAATGGGAGAACAGCCTTTAAGTGAAATTGTAAAATTAGTAGAGCGTGGCGTGCCTTTTTCATCACTTAAAACGGTTAAGCAGACCGCTTTTTTGTTAAATAATACCGATAAATTACCCAAGAATAAACATTGGGAAGATGTATGGATTAACGCACATGAAACTTGCCTAAATGATAAGAAAGCCTTTGCGCAAAATTTTAAGATACTTGAAATTGAAGCCAACAGAATGATGCCAAAAAAACGCATTTTGCAAAAGATTGACAAGCAAACTTTGGTAATAAATCCGGCTTATCCTGCTATGACAGAGCATGAAATTGATGCAGCTTTTGACTTACCTTTTACACGATTGCCTCATCCTAAGTACCGTAAAAGAGGACCTATACCTGCTTATGAAATGATTAAGCATTCTATTAATGTACATCGAGGGTGCTTTGGGGGATGCAGTTTTTGTACAATCTCAGCGCATCAGGGTAAGTTTATTGCCAGTAGAAGTAAAGATTCAATAAAAAAAGAATTGGAACAAATCGTAACCCAAGAAGATTTTAAAGGATATATCTCTGATATTGGTGGTCCTTCTGCTAATATGTACAAAATGAAAGGTAAAGATTTAAGTATTTGTGAAAAGTGCACAGCGCCTTCTTGCATAAACCCAGTTGTTTGTAGTAACTTAGATACTTCACATAAAGATCTATTAGAAATTTACAAAATGGTAGATGAACATCCGGATGTAAAAAAAGCTTTTGTGGGAAGTGGTATCAGATACGACTTAACAGTTCCGGAATTTAATAAAAAAGCTGATCCAACTCAATTGGAAGCTTATTTAGAACAATTAATAACAAAACATACATCAGGCCGTTTAAAAGTAGCGCCTGAGCATACGTCCGACAGGGTATTAAAAATGATGCGCAAGCCATCATTTAAATATTTCCATGATTTTAAAAGAATTTATGATAAAATTTTGCATAAAAATCATTTAAAACAACAATTGATTCCTTATTTTATTTCTTCTCATCCTGAAAGTGATATGGAAGATATGGCTAATTTGGCCGCAGAAACAAAAGAAATGGGATTTAAATTAGAACAAGTTCAGGATTTTACGCCGACGCCCATGACAGTTGCAACCGTAGCATACTATTCCGGCTATCATCCTTATACTTTGAAGCCGGTGAAAGTAGTTAGAGATCGTAAAACAAAACTAGACCAATGGAAATTTTTCTTTTGGTACAAACCTGAAAACAGACGTTGGATTAAACAAAAATTAACCGCATTAGGACGGCAAGATTTAATGCGGGTACTGTTAGACTACTCAAAGTTTGATAAAGGATTAAAAAAAGACAACAGAAAATCAAAAAAGAAAATTGGTAAAAAGTCACGGGTACCTCATCATGCTCGCAAACACTAATATTAAAAAAGCTTCTCTTTGAGAAGCCTTTTCTTTATTTTTTTTCAAGGTTTTCTATCCAAGATTGCTTTATAAATCCTTCCTTTTGAAGTTCTTGCAATTCATAGGTGTCAAATTGATCTAATATGGCTTGCATTAACCAAGGTTTGCGCTTGCGAGAATAAACCCAGAAATATAAATCTCCCATTTTAGATTTTGGTTGAAACCATTTTTTTTCGGGATTTAATTTACGGTTGTATCTAAATTGTTTCCATTTATAAACACGTGTTAAAATATCATCGCGTTTGCGCCAAGGCCGATCTTCACCGAACTTTAGTTTCCAAACCACTTCTAATTCTTGCTTAGTTTGTTTTTTTAAAATGTCTTTTTTTGGAAGAATACAAGTATTAAAACGTGTAATGTAGTTACCTTTATTCGGATTAGGATTATTCCATAATTCTTTTATAAACCGTTGTAAATAATCTTCTGGTTTATTACTATGATCTCTAAAATCAAGCCCCATTTTTCTAATTTTCTCTTTTAGTTCATCACTACCTCTACGTTTGGCTTCCACTAAAAAAGTTCCTAAGTTTTTACCTTTGTATTTAAAACGGTGGTTTACTTGTAATTTGACACCTTCATCAATGGCTTCTTGTAATAAATCCAGCCATCTCTGACGGGCCAGTTGGTGTTTGTTTGCTTGTTTTGTTTTCATAATTTATTTTTTGTTTTCCCTTTCTGATGATCATAGCGCATTGTTTAAATTATGTTGGTGTAATTGAGTTTGTTGTATTTAAATTTTAGAGATGCCAAAATGTACCTCTAAGTTAGTTTAAACGACAAAAAATGAAAAATATTATTCTTCCAGCAATAAATCTCGTTCAATCTCTTCAAATTCGATTATGTCAACTGCTTCTGCCTCAGTAGGTGCTACCGGAACGTATTCAGGAACAGATTCGTAATTATTTGTGAGGATGACCAAGGATTTACTTTTTCTAAAATTTTCTATCGGTTTTTGTAATTTACTTAAAACCAAGTTTAAATCTTCCGGTGAGATATATTCATCCAAAATTTTTATCATTACATGTTTAGCATTTGTCCTAAAAAGATCAGATAGCTTTCCTTCCAACTGCATTTGATTTTTAGGAAGCATTATTTCATACTTCAATTTTGACATCCGGTTTGTTTTAACAATGCAAAAACAAAAATAGAAAATTTATTTTAAATGAAACGTGCTAAAGTCC
>WGBX01000128.1 GCA_015494075.1 Flavobacteriaceae bacterium | reverse complement strand
CTATAGAATTATTCGTATTATAAAACCTTATCCGGGAGGAAAAGACCGTACATACATTTTAACAAAACAAAACACCCGCTTGCCGGACAGCTTAAAAAAATGGCCCAAAATTAGGGTCCCTTTAAAAAACATAGCCGTAACATCTACAACGCACCTGCCCGGGTTGGCAATGCTTGGGTTGGCCAATAAACTAATTGGCTTCGCCGGTTTAAATTATATTTCTAATCCATTATTTAGACAAAAAATAGCCAAAGGCCAAATTAAAGATCTGGGTAATGGCAGACAATTAAACACCGAGGTTTTACTGCAATTACATCCGGATTTACTTATGCGTTTTAGTAGTGGACAAGACCAAAATAACGATCAATTTATAGAACAATATGGTATTCCGGTCTTATACAATGCCGATTGGATGGAACAAAATCCTTTGGGACGTGCCGAGTGGATCAAACTTTATGGATTATTATTTAACAAGGAACAACAAGCTGATTCTATTTTTAATCAAATAAAGCAAAACTACCTAAACATCAAAAAACAATTAGATACTACATTACCAAAACCACTTGTTTTTCAAGGCGGTTTATTTGGAGATAAGTGGTATGTGCCAGGTGGTAAAAGCTATGCCGTTCATTTAATTAAAGATGCCGGAGGTGTTTATTTATGGCAAAATGATAATCATACCGGTAGTATTTCCTTAAACTTTGAAAATGTTTTACAAAAATTACCCGAAGCTGACATTTGGCTCAATCCGGGAATTATTGAAAATCAATCTGTTTTAATAAAAAAGTTGCCTCTTATTAAAAATTTTAAAATTGCTAAAACAGGTCAAATTTATTCTTACAATTTAAAGAAAGGTCCCACCGGAGGTATTATGTATTTTGAGGAATCTTATGCATACCCCGACCGTGTCCTAAACGATTTGTACCATGTTTTTCATCCGCAAAGAGACACTACATATCATTTTTATTATTATACCCGTTTACCTCAATAAAAAAAGCTGTCAAACCTGACAGCTTTCTAATGGTAAAAGCAGATATATTTTTAAACCGCCTGTTGGGTAACTTTGTCAATAACTTCTATAAAGATATCTTTTAAACGGTGACTGCTAACGGCTTCTTTTAGAGCTTCAACTGGTATTAAGCCTGTCTGATTTAAAACATAGGCAGCAGCAGCCAAAGCTATACTTTTTCTGTTAGCCATTTTACTAAACGGTACTGCTATCAAATTAGAAAATTCATTTTTTAAATCTTCTGTTACCAATTTTTCATCAATATAAATTTTGGCATTTGAATGCAATTTCGAATATATTTTATTCAAACCATCTTCTGTTACAATAATAAAATAATCGGGGGTTTCCAAGCCTGTATAATTAATAGGTTTATGGTCAAAAATAACCTCTGCTACTGAAAAACCGGTGCCTACAGTTATAGGATATTCACCTTTCATGGTTGTTTCGAGGCCTGCATGCATACCTGCCAATGCTAAAAATCTGGCTACTGACTGCGCTCCGCCACCTGCGGAACCTGCAATTATAATACCTTTTCGGTTCTTTAAATTTGATTGAAATGCTGGTTGTATTACCGGTGTTTCGGTTAATAATGAGTGCACCTTTTTATCTACAATTTTGGTAGCAGGTCTGTCATGTTCCATAATTTCTTCATGCTCAACAACTTCCAACAAATCATTCATGCGTTTCATTCCATAAGAAGGACATAAACTAGCTGCTTCCACAATTGAAAAACCTTCGGTTTGAATCGCTTTTTTTAAAGTTTCTTTTATTTTGTTAGGCGCATTTACTCTAACTGCAAACCGTGCACCCGATGCATGTGTAAGTTGTATCAAATCAAAAGGCGGAACATCTTTTTCAAAATCTATAATTTCTTTATATTTTTGAGTTGATAAGCCACTTATTTGACCACCTGTCATACCATAAAGAAGATTGTTAAGTACAATCAGCGTCATATCAATATTTCGGCGTGCGGCTTCCAAAATATGTTGTAAACCGATTGTTGCCCCTCCATCTCCTATAAAAGCAATTACTTTTTTATTTTGTTTTTGAGCAACGCCCATCGCAACGCCCAAGCCCAAAGCTGGCGAGCGACCATGCAAACCATGTATGGTATGTGTGGCAAACAACGGGTCAATAAGGCCACTACAACCTATATCACTCACTACTATGACATCATTTGGTCCGTAATTCAGTTCTTGTAAAGCTTTATTTAAAGCATTAATTGAAATTCCGTGGCCACATCCGGGACAAAACGGAAATTTTTTGTCTGTTAAATATGTATTTTTGTTTTGAGTCATGACTATAATTTTTTTGTTTATGAAACTGCTGAAACAATTTCATCGGGTGTAATCATATTACCCATTTTATTGACTTGTTTGACTTGATTAACCGGACGTACGCCAAATAATATTTCTTTAAATTGTCCATTTAAATTTTCTTCCGCAATAATGATCTCTTGATATTGATCCAGAATATCATAAATTTCAGGAGAAACCGGCAATAATGATTTCACTATTAATAAGTCTATTTTATTACCTGAACTACGTAGTAAGTTTATTGCATCTCTTGCAGCATCTGTTGTAATTCCCCAGGTAACTATTATTTTTTCGGCCCCCTCTTCATGATCTAAATCATAAACACTTAACTCATCTATCCGATGCATAAATTTATCCTTTAAACGTTGTGTATTAGCTAAAGCCTCAGGATCATTTTTTCTAATATTAGCGGCTTCGTCATGGGTAGAAGCTGTAATTCTAACCAGATGATTATCGTCACCTAGAGGGATGAATGGCGGCACCAATGTTTTATCTGCTTTATAAGGTAAATAGGTTCCTTTAATATCAGGTTTTGGTCTTGATATTTTTTTAATGGGTTTCAAATTTTTTAAGTCAAAAGACTTTTGATACATCACCATTTCTTTTGATGTTAACAAAAATACAGGTGTTCTAAACTTAACTGCGGTTTGCACTGCTTTTTCTGATAATTCCCAAATATCTTCAAATCCGGAAGGAGAAAAAACAGGTACCGGAAAACCTCCGGAAATAATTCCATTTAAAAGTGCCAAATCGCCTTGTGCTCCTGTTGTTGCCGAACCGGTACTTGGGCCTAAGCGCTGTGTAATAATGACCACCAAAGGCAATTCCATAGCGTAAGCCATATTGATACTTTCTACCATTAAAGCTATACCCGGAAAAGCACTTGATGTAGCAGGCAAACGGCCTGCTGCTGACATGCCGGCCATCCATTGAAAGGTTGTAATTTCATCAGGAGCTGCATAAAACTGCGGAAAGCGCTCTTTACCATATTTATACATCCAGTTAGAAGGGGTAATCGGGTAAGCAACAAATGTGTCGACTCCCGCTTGTGCTAAGGCTTCAATCATCAGTTTGGAGCCATCTATTAATGTTTTTTGAGAAGTTTGTGTTTCCAAAATATCTATAATTTTAAGAGCAAATGTAAATCAATTTTTTATAAATCAAACTGTATTTCATTATCAGTTTGTATAACCGGTAAATTATCAAAATTTAACTGATCAATAAATTCTACAGATTTAGCAATATCTTTCTGTAAAATACGGTCTTCCTCTATAAAAGGTACTTGTGACCGGTAAGCTTTAATCAAACTTTGTAAAAAAGAAGAGGTTTTATGTTTTCTAAAATCTAAGGCTTGCGATGCTGTTAAAAGTTCGATGGCCAAAACCTTTTGTACATTCTTAATCACATTTAAAGCTTTGGTAGCAGCATTTGCCCCCATACTCACATGGTCTTCTTGGCCATTGCTAGATTCAATAGAGTCAACGCTTGCTGGTGTTGAAAGTTGCTTGTTTTGACTTACCGCACTGGCCGAAGCATATTGTGGAATCATTAAACCGGAATTAAGTCCGGGATTGTTAACTAAAAATGCAGGCAAATCTCTTTTTCCACTAATAAGTTGATAAGTTCGGCGTTCTGAAATATTAGCAATTTCACTCATGGCAATAGCTAACATATCTAAGGCTAAAGCTAAAGGTTGTCCATGAAAATTACCGCCGGATATAATCTTATTTTCATCCGGAAAAATTAAAGGATTATCGGTAACGGCATTCACCTCATTAATTATAGTTTTCGAAACATATTGGACCGCATCTTTGCTAGCGCCATGTACTTGTGGCACACAACGGAAAGAATAAGGATCTTGAACATGTTTTTTAGGTTGTTTTATCAACTCGCTATCCTCTAAAATATCTCTAATAAAAGCTGCCGTTTCTATTTGTCCTTTATGGGGTCTTACTTCTTGCACCAAGGTGTCAAAAGGTTCTATGCGCCCATCAAAAGCATCTAATGATAAAGCCGCCAGCACATCAGCTAAGTATAAAAGCTTTTGGGCTATAAATAAGTTATATACACCATAAGCCGACATAAATTGGGTGCCGTTTAATAAAGCTAAACCTTCTTTGGCTTGCAAATGTATTTTATTCCATCCGAATTTCTTTAAAATATCATGGCCACTATAAATTTTACCTTTATAAAAAACTTGGCCTTCGCCCATTAAAGGTAACGACAAATGTGCTAATGGTACCAAATCTCCCGAAGCTCCTAATGATCCTTGTTGATAAATAACCGGTAAAATATCATGATTATAAAATTTAATCAACAACTCTAAGGTTGTTAACTGAATACCCGAATGGCCTTTTGATAAAGATAAAATTTTAAGTAATAACATCAATTTTACAATATCATGAGGTACAGGATTACCGATGCCACAGGCATGACTTTTAACCAAATTTTCTTGTAAAAGGTTAATTTGCGTCTCATCAATTTTGATGTTATGTAAAGCTCCAAAGCCCGTATTGATTCCATAAATGGGCCGGTCTGAGCTTTGAAGTTTATGATCTAAAAACTGGCGGGCTTTTTTAACCTTGTTTTTGTTAGCCGGAGATAACTTCAATTTTTGATGGGTTGAAAAGATATGCCAAAGATCATTAAGGCTTAAAAAATCATTATTAATTATATGAAAGGTTTCCACTTTATTCGCATTTTTTACGCTCAAATATACAATTTTAGTTATAAATTACTAATGATGAAATGTATTTCTTCCAAATGTTTTTATGAATTTAATTAGGATTTTAATTATAGATCTAACCTGTTTATTTTAAGGCAATTGTATAATAATTTACAAGCTTCAAAATGTCTTTTATTTTATAACATTATCTTACGGCAATTTATTTAAATACATTTCTTATTTTTGTTTTTATGATAACAAAAGAACAATTTGAAAAAGAACTCGATATAATCATTGTAAATGCCTTACGTGAAGATGTGGGTGATGGTGATCATAGTTCATTGGCATGTATTCCGCCCGAGGCTAATGGAACAGCACAATTGTTAGTCAAAGACGATGGTATTTTGGCAGGCGTAGAATTTGCTAAAAAGGTATTTCAACAAATAGATTCTGCATTGGAAATTACAGTTTTTATCCCTGATGGTGAGTTTGTGAGATATGGCGATATCGCATTTAAAGTATCAGGACGATCGCAGTCTATCTTAAAAGCAGAACGGTTAGTCCTCAATGCCATGCAACGAATGAGTGCGATAGCAACCAAAACCCGGCGATACGTAGAAATCTTAGCTGACTTAAAAACGCAAATTCTTGATACACGTAAAACTACCCCGGGTATTAGAGCATTAGAAAAATGGGCAGTACAGATAGGCGGTGGTACCAATCACCGGTTTGGGTTATATGACATGGTAATGCTAAAAGATAATCATATAGATTTTGCCGGTGGTATTGAACAAGCCATATTAAAAACAAACCAATACTTAAAAAATAATGATTTAAATCTCAAAATTGAAATCGAAACACGTAATTTAGATGAAGTAAAAGAAGTATTGCGTATTGGACAAGTAGATAGAATTATGTTAGATAATTTTAATTTCAATGATTTACGGACAGCTGTAAAATTAATTAATAGCCGATTTGAAACTGAAGCATCAGGTGGCATTACAGAAGATACTTTAAGACAATATGCCGAATGTGGCGTAGATTTTATCTCTTCGGGTGCTTTAACACATTCTGTTAGTAATATGGATCTAAGTTTAAAGGCCACTCATTCCAATTAAAAATGGCCATAATAATAGGCAATGATATCTGATATTAGATGCTAAAAAAATTGAAAATGAAACAAAAAAGTATTTTAATAACCGGTGGCGCAGGATTTATAGGTTCGCATGTAGTACGATTATTGGTCAATAAATATCCTGATACACAATTTGTCAACCTGGATTTATTGACATATGCCGGAAATCTGCAAAATATTGAAGACGTAACTCACAAACATAATTATACATTTGTAAGAGGCGATATTCGGGAAGCTGATTTCCTCCAAAAATTATTTAACAAATATCATTTTGACGGTATCATTCATTTAGCTGCCGAATCACATGTTGACAGGTCTATTGAAAATCCGTCAGCATTTGTAGAAACCAATGTAATCGGAACGGTAAATTTGCTCAATGCCGCCAAAAATTTATGGCAAAATGATTATAAAAATAAATTATTTTACCATATTTCAACAGATGAGGTCTATGGCTCGTTAGGCAAAACCGGTTTATTTACCGAAACAACCGCTTATGATCCGCACTCACCTTATTCGGCATCAAAAGCAGCCTCCGATCATTTTGTACGTAGTTATCACGATACTTACGGTATGCCAACTGTTATTTCTAATTGTTCTAATAACTACGGGCCAAATCAATTTCCCGAAAAACTGATTCCGCTTTTTATCAATAATATTAAACACAACAAACCGCTACCAGTTTACGGAGATGGTCAATATACACGTGATTGGCTTTATGTTTTAGATCATGCCCGAGCTATTGATATAATTTTTGACAAAGCAAAAATAGGAGAAACTTATAATGTAGGTGGATTTAATGAATATACTAACATTGATTTAATTCACCTGCTATGTGACTTAATGGATGAAAAACTTCTACGACCTAAGGGAAGCTCTCGTAAACTGATAACCTTTGTTAAAGACCGCCCCGGACATGACAAACGCTATGCCATTGATGCAACCAAAATCAATAAAGAACTAGGCTGGAAACCTTCTGTTAATTTTGAGCAAGGATTGTCACAAACCATCGATTGGTATCTTAAAAATGAAGTATGGCTTAACAATGTTACCTCAGGTGATTATCAAAAATATTACAACAAAATGTATGGCAACAGATAAAATAATTGAAAACGGCATTAGATGGAAGATATATTAAAAAAATTACCTGAGCTAGCCAGTCTTAAACAAAAAAGTTTTAAAAAATTGGCACAAAAAATCAAAAAACACCCTCCTAAAAATTTTGATTATTTGATGAATGAAATTCATGAAGCCGTTTTTGAGCATATTAATTGTTTGGCCTGTGCTAATTGTTGTAAAACCACCAGCCCTATTGTTACTGAAAAAGATATTGAACGTATTGCTAAATTTTTGCGGCTCAAACCTCAGCAATTTATTGAAAAATATCTTCAAAAAGACATCGACGGTTTGTGGATGATGCAACAAACTCCTTGTAAATTTCTTGATACTGACAATTATTGTTTGATCTATGAAGTGCGTCCGAAAGCTTGCCGGGAGTATCCGCATTTAGATCGTAAAAAAAATATACAACTACTCAATTTACATCTTAAAAATACAAAAATATGCCCTGCAGTTTATGAAGCAATGAATTTTTTAGAACAAAAAATTAACACCTAGAAAAGTTCAATAAACACAAAAATGTATTATATCAACAAATGACTTAGAAAAACAAAGTATTAAAAGTGTAAATTTGCCATATGATTTTAGTTTATACACATAAAATTACAGCTCGTGTTAATTATATATTTAGACACATATTCAACAATTTAATGTTGAAAGACGTTAAATTCACCACTAAAATCGAAGAATTTATTGCTTACAACGGCCCTAAATTTTCTTATGCACCACAAGCTTTGGGAGGAGAATTCCATATCCAATCTCATCCTTTATTATATCAACAAGGCATAAAAAATATTCCTATAAATTTTAGTTTTTGGAATGACGAACCTATTTTTTTTGAAGTTCCACAGTCTGACATTCCATTTGATATATTTGCCGCTTCATTTTATTTGTTATCAAGATATGAAGAATATCTCATTCACGAAAAGGATGAACATGACCGGTATAATTATAAAAACAGCTTACTGATACAACATAATATGTTTAACAAACCCATTATTGAAATATGGGTAGAAAAATTTAAACATAGTTTACAATCTCGCTTTCCAGAATTAATTTTTCAGAAACGGCAATTTTATTTTGAGCCATTAATAAATGTCAGTATGGCACGACTATATGAAGGCAAATCATTTTTACGATTTCTCTTTGGCAGTTTAGATGACTTAATGCGTTTTAAACTCAAACGATTTTGGCTCAGAAATCATGTCTATCTTTTTGGGAAAAAAGATCCTTATGATACCTTTGATGAAATTTTAAAAATCAAGAAAAAATATAAGCATCCTTTAACTTTTTTTCACCTCTTGGCTTCGTATAGTTTATTTGATCATAACGTTTCTTTCAATAAACAGGATTATCAAACGCAAATAAAATTCTTAGCTGACTATGCAGACACAGGCTTGCTTACCTCCTATTATGCTATTGATAATGAAGATGAAATTGAGAAAGAAATTAAAATACTTGAAAATATCATACATAAACCGGTAAGTAAAATACGAGCCCATTTCAATCGCTTAAAAATTCCCGAAACCTATCAATATTATAACCATTTAGAACTAAAAAATGATTATTCAATGGGATATAATCACAAAATAGGATTTAGAGCCGGAACCTCCATCCCCTTCAAATTTTATGATATTGATAATGAAACTGAAACACATTTAACCTTACATCCGGTTGCCATTTCAGATATTATGCTCAAATATCAATATCATTTAAACCCTGAAAAAGCTTTAAAAATATTATTACAAGAAGGTGAAATAATAAAAAGATACCGTGGCCATTTTCATCCTGTTTTCCATAATTTTATTCTTGCCGATTTAAAAGAATGGCATGATTGGAATCAGTTGTATTTAAAAACAATTAAACATTTTACAAACCATGCTTAAACCAACTATCACTGATATATTTTTTGATTTAGACCATACTTTATGGGATTTTGAAACCAACTCAAATGATGCTTTCCAAAAACTTTTAAGCTATCACCAACTGCCTTTTAGTCTAGAGGATTTTTTAAATGTGTACGAACCTATAAACCAACAATATTGGATAGATTATGCACAGCAAAAACGCACCAAAGAAGACGTTAAATATGGCAGGTTAATAGATACTTTTAGGCAATTGAATTATACTGTTTCAACAGACAAAATTAAAATTTTGGCGCTTGATTATTTAGAACTTTTAAAACAAGGGACAGCGCTTATCCCCGGTAGCATCAATTTGCTGGACTATTTAAAACCTAAATACCGTTTACATATTTTGACTAATGGTTTTTCTGAAATACAAAAAGATAAATTAATAAACTCAGGAATTGAGCATTATTTTGAACACTTGATAACCTCTGAAGCTACCGGAAAGCTCAAGCCTCATCCGGCTATTTTTACTCAAGCATTAAAAACTACGGGTAGCTTAGCTCATAAAAGTTTTATGATTGGTGATAATTTTAAAACCGATATCTTAGGCGCAAAAAATGTTGGAATGAATGCCATCCACTTTGATCCAAATGAAGAAAATGATGTTGACTCTAAAATTATCCCAAAAGTGAAACACTTGTCTGAAATAAAAGAACTTCTATAAAAACAATACGGATTCAAATTAAAACAACTAAGTATTTTAAATAAAACATCCCCTAAATAATACATAAATTCAGAGGATATTGATTATATGTGCGTTTTAATTTGTTCTTGTTTTTAACCGAGGGCCTTTGTCACTTATAAAACCTGAAAAGTTTAGTAAACTTATGTCAGGCCGGGCATCTTTAAAACCTTGATTTAAAATTACTTACTATTAAAATACTAAAGTATCAAGTATCTTATCATCTACTAATTCCGGCACATTGACTTTTAACAAAGGATTTTCGGTCATAGCCCGTTGTATCGTAAACATTGCATTGTCATTGCGTGCCCAATTACGTCGAGCTATACCATTATTGACATCCCAATAAAGCATTTGTTTGAGTCGTCGGTCTGCGTCTTTTGAGCCATCGAGCAACATACCAAAACCACCATTAATCACTTCGCCCCAACCAACTCCACCACCATTGTGAATAGAAACCCACGTAGCACCACGAAAACTATCACCAATTACATTTTGTATAGCCATATCAGCGGTAAACATAGAACCATCATAAATATTAGATGTTTCACGGAAAGGAGAATCGGTCCCCGATACATCATGATGGTCACGCCCCAAAACAACCGGTGCTGAAATTTCGCCGTTTTTAATGGCTTCATTGAACGCTTCGGCAATTTTAATACGCCCCCAAGCATCAGCGTATAAGATACGTGCCTGGCTACCAACGACTAATTTATTTTCTTGTGCACCACGTATCCATTGTATATTGTCTGCCATTTGTTGTTGAATCCGCTCAGGAGCATTTTGTTTTAATTCTTCCAAAACACGCGTAGCAATTTCATCGGTTTTTTGTAAATCGTCAGGATTACCACTAGTACATACCCAACGAAATGGACCAAATCCATAATCGAAACAAAACGGCCCCATAATATCTTCTACATAAGACGGATAGCGAAATTTGTTACCATTCATAATATCGGCGCCTGCCCTACTAGACTCTAGCAAAAAGGCATTGCCATAATCAAAAAAATAAGTGCCATTGGCTGTGTGTTTGTTGATTAATTCGACTTGTTTTCGTAGCGAAGCATAGACATATTCTTTAAATTTTTCCGGTTCGGCAGCCATCATTTCATTGGCTTCTTCAAAAGTTAAGTCTACCGGATAATAACCACCGTTAAACGGATTGTGTAAAGAAGTTTGGTCGCTACCTAAATCTATTTTAATATTTTCTTCATCAAATTTTTGCCAAACATCTACAATATTTCCTATGTATCCGAAAGAAATAACTTCATTTTTTTGCAAAGCTTCACGAACGCGTAGAGTCAAAACATCTAAATCGTCAATTAAAACATCGACCCAGCCTTGTGCATGACGTTTTTTTGCCGCTTTCGAATTGACTTCCGCAACAACGGAAACGACACCGGCTATATTTCCGGCTTTGGGTTGCGCACCGCTCATACCGCCCAGTCCGGAAGATACAAACAAGACCGGCTCATCGGGATTTTTACCAAAACGTTCGACGATAATGCGTTTAGCATTTAAAATTGTAATAGTTGTCCCATGAACAATTCCTTGCGGGCCTATGTACATATAACTACCGGCAGTCATTTGTCCGTATTGGGTATTACCCAATGCATTATGACGGTCATAATCGTCAAGTGAAGAATAGTTGGGTATCATCATACCATTGGTAACCACTATGCGTGGTGCATCTTTATGCGATGGAAACAAACCCATTGGATGACCACTATACATTGCTAAAGTTTGGTCTTCACTCATTTCGGACAAATATTTCATTGTCAGTAAATACTGCGCCCAATTTTGAAAGACCGCACCGTTACCGCCATAGGTAATCAATTCGTGCGGGTGTTGTGCCACTTTCGGATCCAGGTTGTTTTGAATCATCAGCATAATAGCTGCTGCTTGCATGGTTTTTGCCGGATAAGCATCTATTGGACGAGCATACATTTCATAATCGGGGCGAAAACGATACATATATATTCGACCGTAACGATTGAGTTCATTGGCAAATTCTTGTGCTAATTCGACATGCCATTTTTTAGGGAAATAACGCAAAGCATTACGTACAGCCAAACGTTTTTCATCGGCAGTTAAAATATTGCGACGAGGTGGTGCGTGATTGATATCCGGATTATAGGGTTTCGGTGCCGGTAGTTCAAGCGGAATACCCTGTTTTATTGCTTCTTTAAAACTTATCATAAGAAAAAATTTGTGCTTTAAAAATACAATTTTTTTATGGATTTTTTTTTTAATATTTATCACCAATACCTTTACAAAATTAATCTTTAAAAAGCAATAAATCCGATTCTAAATTCTGTTTCAGATGATTGTCTTTAACTTTCCAACCGTAAATTTTTGAAAGGGCATATAAGTTTTGCAGGTTTTCGAGCAACTGTTTTTTAGCTTTTAGTCGTAGTTGTGTCAAATCGATATGCGATTTTATTTTTTTAACGGCATCAGCATTTATACGATTTAAATCGTCTTTATTAAACTGATTGAGGCTACTTTGCTGTAAGTCATAATATTGGATAGTTGGAAAAATTTCAACCTGTTCTTTGGGAATATCCGTGATATTGATAACTTTATGCACACTGTCTAAACTAATTTTCATTTGGGTCAAATCATAAGAAATTTGCGCTTTGGCGGTTACCAATAAAATGGCATTTTTATCAAATTGTAACAAGTCAAACAAATATTTATCGCTGTCTTTATACGAATAAACTTCGTTGTAATAGGCTTCTGCCACTACCATTTTATTCAGATGTTTGACATTTTCCAACAAAACCTGACTTTGTTGATGAATATCAGCATTTTTGCGGTGTTCTTGAAACCACAAAGTTGCAAAAACACCTATGATCATGCCGGCAATTAGGATTAAAATTCTACTCATTTTTATTGATTGTGTTTATTTGGCAAATCAGCTAATTGATATTGATTGTCATTACGACAAACCCCGATGAAAGTTGGGGGACGAAGAATCTAATATAGGATTATTTTTTTCAGATTTCTCTCCCGACAAAGGTCGGAAGATAAATGACAGATGTCTTTTTACCATGACACTAAAACCTATTCTAAATATTTTGCTACAATCGGCATACGTCTGCCCATACCGAATGCTTTGGGACTAACCCGCAGAACAGGTGCAGTTTGATGCCGTTTAAATTCATTGCGATTAACCATTTTTAAGATTCTTTCCACTAATGATTTATCATAACCTTGTGCTATAATCTCTTGGGGACCTTTTCGTCCTTCAATATACAATTTTAAAATCGGGTCTAAAATATCATAATCCGGCAAACTGTCGCTGTCCTTTTGATTGGGACGCAATTCTGCTGACGGCGGTTTTTGTATCGTATTGATAGGAATAATCTCTTTATCACGATTGATATACCGCGCTAATTCATAAACTTCGGTCTTATATACATCGGCAATCACGGAAATACCGCCTGCCAAATCGCCGTAAAGTGTGCCATAACCGACAGACATTTCACTTTTGTTACTTGTATTAAGTAAAATATTGCCAAATTTATTTGAGATTGCCATCAATAAATTTCCTCTGATACGTGCTTGGATATTTTCTTCGGTCACATCAAAACTTCGTCCTTCAAATAACGGATTGAGTTGTTGTAAATAGGTTTCAAAAATATCTTTAATTGGAATAATATCGTAGCGAATGTCCAGATTTTCAGCTAAGTTTTTAGCATCTTTAATAGAATGATCTGATGAAAACTGTGACGGCATCAACAATACACGTATATTGTCTTTACCCAAGGCATCTGTAGCTAAGGCCGTGGTAACGGCAGAGTCTAAGCCGCCGGATAAACCGATAATCGCATTTTTAAAACCAATTTTACCGAAATAATCCTTGATACCCAAAACCAAGGCGTCATACATCAAAGGGATTTTGTCTTTGGTTTGTTCTCTGTTTTCGGTATTGGTTATAATATCGTCTAAATCAACAATTTTTAAAGCTTCTTTGAAATAAGGCATTTCGGTATGTATTGTTTCATTGGGAGCTATAACTAACGAGCCGCCATCAAAAATAATATCGGTTTGAGCACCGATATGATTAACATAAAAAACCGGGATTTGATAGGCTTTTACATTTTCTTTCAGTACTCTTATACGCTCTTTGGCATGGGTATAATCAAACGGACTTGCTGATACATTAATGATAAAATCCGGTTGTTGCGGCATCAATTTAGCCATTGGATTGATGGTGTAAAGCGGATTTTCATTACCCAAGTTCCACAAGTCTTCACAAATGCTTAGGGCAATTTTATAGCCCTTAAAATCAACCGTTTGCCATTGAGTTGCTTCTTCAAAATAACGTGCTTCATCAAAGATATCATAAGTCGGCAATAGGGTTTTATGTTGCCGGTATATTTCTTTGCCTTGATATAAAAAAACTGCCGAATTGTATAAATCTTTTCCTTCAATAACCGGATTACGTGTCGGCGCACCAATAATGACTGCTATGTTATTTGTTACTTGCGCGATTTGTGCAATACTTTTTTCTGATTTTTCAATAAAATCGGCAAACTCAAGAAAATCACGCGGTGGATAACCGGTAGTTGCCAATTCGGGAAAAACAACCAAATCAGCACCTTCCTCTCTTGCCATCTTAATATATTCTATTATTTTACGGGTATTAGCTTCAAAATCACCTATAATAACATTTATTTGTGCAAGGGCTATTTTCATATTTCTTTTTGGTTAATTGTTTATTTATTTTCAGCGGTCATTAAGTCAAAGCTTAACAATATATCATTTCTTTTTCTTATATATTATAAACGGTACGACTCTCATGCTTACTATGTTATCCCTAAGTAATCGGACGTATGCATGCTAAAAAACATCAAAATGACTATTCCACAAATGTGTCCGAATACCAAAGAAAACATAAGTCGATGTCTCATTTTTCACTTCGGGTATTTCAACATCTATTTGTGTTTTTCTATATATAAAACCGGTAAATAATTTTAAATTTGTAGCCGGATTTAAAATATAACCGGCTTCAAAATTATTATATATGATTTTACCCAAATTACCTTGTAAGGTATATTTATCACTTGCCCTGTCTTCTGTTTTTATATAATTATAAATATTGCCCCCATAAGCCACCGAATCATTAGGAAAATCAAATCCTTTTTGACCGACACTTGTAATATTGTGTGCATACCAGCGATCTTTCCGGTACTGCATTTCCAGCAATGCTTCTTCAAAATTAGCTCCCCAGGGATGTGCCAAAGCTTGATAATCATGGCCATAGTTAGCCATAGTATTGTGTGCATAGGTATATGGTCTTACCTTATTATATTCTAAACGCATAAATAAATTCGGTATATTAAAGGCATTTGAATATTTTATGCCTATTTGATAACCAAATTTATTTGCCCAATAACCTGTTTCGCCAAAAAACTTGGAAACTGTCATTTCATCTAATAAAAACTGGCCGTAAACAGATAAATTGAAAAGTAATTTATAATGTGCAGATAGTCCGACTAGAGTATTTGAAGCATCTGAACCTGCTTCATATTCTGCTGTTTTGAAGAAAATTAAAGGATTTAGAAAATTGACATCAAAGCCTCGTCCATTTTCATTATACCATATTACTGTTTCAAAAAATCCGAGGTTTAGTTTTTTGGTTGCATTCCAACTTATATAATGAATAGCCGAATATTTCTTTTTGTAAACACCTTCACTGGTATATTCAGGTCGCATATCTTGATAAGCTGTCCAAATGGTTGTATATTTTACATGCCAAAAATTAGCTTCTATTTTAGCGTATGGATAGTTAGGAGCATTGTCTGACAAAAATAAGGAGCGGTATCCCTCACCGATAAAATGCTTGCCATGGCCTGCTTCAAAAAAGAAAAATTTACTGGGTTTGTAAGCAAAATAGCCTGCTGCATACGGATAGTCAACATGTCGATTATCATCACTTTTATTTAATCCGTAACCCGGCACTATTTCAGGATTAGTAGCCCAAGCATACCGATCTAAAAAACGAGGAAAAAGTGCATAATTTTCTGCAATAGTAGCGCTAAAAGAAAATTGTTTCCCTAAACCGCCTTCTACTCTAATAGCCCTGGTATTTTGAAAAGTTCCAAAAGAATTACCTATGTCCCGGCCTAATTCCCAATCAACAACAGGGTCAATACTTAACCAATAATCGGGACCCAATATCGGAAAAAGGTGTTCATTAAAAATTTTTCTTCCTAACCAAGTTTGTTTAGGTAAAAGTAGTGATTGGTATCGGTTAAAAATTATATTACTATTAATTTCAAAATAATGCCATGGCCTTAGCCCTGTATGGACTGTATCGGCTATCTGGTTTTCATAATCGTTATAATCAAAATGGGTATATGGTATTTTAAGTTGACTGTGAATTTTTTTTTCTAAAAGTTCTTCTTGTGCATAAAGTGTATAAAATCCTGCCAAAACTAAGCCTAAAAAAAGTATTTTTTTCATTAAATATGATTTTGAACAAATTTAGCTTTTTTTTCTAAAAAACTAAATTTGGTTCATAATTGAAAAATTAAGATAGCAGACCTAGTATTTTAAGGTATTTAGCAGCTTCATCACCAAATTTTTTAATATCGCCATAAGATACATTTATCATTAAATCATATAATTGGTCTTCATTTAAATACCCTACTCTAAAATTAGCTTGAATATGCAAGGAAAAAAATTGTTCATATATATTAGACAATGGTGTGAAATCGAGCAATAAATCATATTTTCGATCTAAAAAATCTCTAATATCAGGGCTTTTAATTTTACCAAAGCTTGAGAAAATTTCTTTTGAAGCTACAATTCCCCGAAGTTCATTGTAATGGTCACTTTTTTGTTTAAACGTAAAAATCTCAAACTGATTACTGTTTAAATTTAAAGCTTTTTGTACATATTTCAAATTTTCAAAGCTCAAGTAACTTTCCGGATTATTTAAAACTGCTACATTTCGAACCGGTTTAACAATTATATTACGATGAGATAATCGTTCAATTTGCCGGTTGATTTTTCTTTTTAAAATATGTTCTTTAAGCTTAAACAATTTTTTTGAATTTAAAAGTTATCAAGTCTTTTTCTATTTAAAAATAATATTTTTAACTACATTGGCTCCTAAATGTTCATTGAGCAAATTTAGTATTTTTTGTTTACCACGGTTAAGTTCTTCTCTTAAAGCCGAAGATGTTAATGATATTTTTAACTGGCCATTTTCAAATGCAATATGATGGGTATAATTGGCAATGGTATGGCCCATTAACTCCTGCCATAATTTTTTTATTTGTGCTTTTTCAAGTCCTTTTTTGAGTTTTTTTTCTTTGCGTAAGCCTTCAATTATAATTTTAATATGTTTAGTATTTTCTTCCATACCTAGTTATTGTATAGCTTTGTGAATTATATCAATTAAAATAGGTTTTAAGCCGCTAAAAAAGAACTCTACTGCAATTACCATTACAATCAAACCCATCAAACGCATCATAACTTTATTACCGGTATCACCTAATGCTTTGATAACTTTAGATGAACTGTATAAAATCAAATATGTCAAAAGTAAAACCAGAAAAATAACAGTTATAAGGACTATTTTTTTTTCAGGTGTATTAGCATCATCCATCATAACAATGGCATTGGTAATGGCTCCTGGACCGCAAATCATAGGAATGGCTAATGGCGTTACTGAAATGTCATTGACATAACTATGTATTTCAGAATCTTGTAATTTTACCTTTCCTAAACGAGCTTGCAACATGTCCATTCCCATCAAAAAGAAAATAACACCACCGACAATACGGAAACTGGCAACTGAAATACCAAAAAAGTTAAATAACAATTGCCCGGAAAATGCAAAAAATAAAATAGTAAAAAAAGCAATTATAGCTGCTTTTTTAGCGGTTTGAACGCGGTGCTTTTGGTCTAAATCTTTGGTCATTGTCATAAAAATAGGCATTGTTCCCAAGGGATTTATCAATGTAAAAAATGACGTAAATGCCAAAAGACCAAAAGACCAAACTTCGTTCATAAACCTATTTTTTGGCTAAGACTTCTTTTACTGCTTTATATATACCTTCTGCATCCAAACCATATTTTTGCATCAACTCATCACCTGTTCCGGATTCTCCAAATTGGTCATTAACAGCTACAAAACTTTGAGGTGTAGGATGATTAGCTGCCAAAAATCCGGCAATACTCTCTCCAAGGCCGCCCAATCTATTATGTTCTTCACAAGTAACTACTGCGCCTGTTTTTTTTGCTGAATTAAGCACTGCAGTTTCATCTAATGGTTTAATAGTGTGAATATTTATTAAGTCAACACTTATACCTTCATTTTCTAATCGTTCGGCAGCTTTAATAGCCGGCCATACCAAATGTCCGGTGGCAAAAATACTGACATCATCACCTTCATTTAAAACGACAGCTTTTCCAATTTCAAATTTTTGATCATCCGGTGTAAAATTAGGCACTTTTGGACGACCAAATCGAAAATATACCGGTCCTTCATATTCGGCAATAGCCAATGTTGCTGCTTTGGTTTGGTTATAGTCACATGGATTAATTACGACCATACCGGGTAACATTTTCATCATACCCAAATCTTCTAAGGCTTGATGTGTAGCTCCGTCTTCTCCTACTGTTAAACCAGCATGAGAAGCGCATATTTTGACATTTTTTTCACTATAAGCTATGGCTTGCCGTATTTGATCATAAACCCTTCCGGAAATGAATTCTGCAAAAGTAGCGGCAAAAGGTATTTTACCTTCAATAGTAAAGCCGGCAGCCATGCCAATCATATTAGCTTCTTGAATGCCGACATTAAAAAAGCGATCGGGATGTTGTTTTGCAAAATCTCCCATTTTTACAGAGCCTGTCACATCTGCTGTCAAAGCCACAACATTTTCATTAATATTGCCTAATTGTGTGAGTGCATCTCCAAAACCAGAGCGTGTATCTTTTTTTTCAGTATAAGTATATTTTTTCATTTGTTTCAATTTTTTTATTGCCCGTTGTTTTATCTTAATAATCACCTAAAGTTTCAGGTAATTGTGCCAAAGCCTTAGTCAATTGTTCGTCATTTAACGGCTTACCATGCCAACGATAATCACCTTGCATAAAATCTATACCGTAGCCCATTAAAGTATGTAAAAGTACAGCTACCGGTTTACCTTTACCGGTTAAAGACTTGGCCTCATTAAGTCCTTTTATGACAGCCTCTAAGTTGTTACCTTCCTTTATTTCAACCACTGTCCAATTAAAGGCTTCAAATTTGGCTTTCAAATTTCCTAAACTCAATACATCATCTACTTTTCCATCGATCTGTGCATTGTTGTAATCAACTGTTGCAATTAAATTGTCAACACCTTTAGCTCCGGCATATAATACAGCTTCCCAAATTTGTCCCTCTTGCAACTCACCATCACCATGAAGGGTGTATACTAAATGAGAATCATTATTGAGTTTTTTGCCTTGAGCTATGCCTAAAGCCACAGATAAGCCTTGCCCTAAGGAACCGCTGGCAATACGTACGCCCGGCAAACCGTCATGTACTGACGGATGACCTTGTAAGCGGCTCCCTAACCGTCGAAATGTTGCTAATTCTTGAAGTTTAAAATATCCTCGTCTTGCCATTGTACTGTAATAGACAGGCGTTATATGTCCATTTGAAAGGATAAAAATATCTTCGCCTTTATCGTTTATTTTAAACTGTTGTGGATCAGCCTCTAAAAGTTCAAAAAATAAGGCTGTAAAAAATTCTACTGTACCTAAAGATCCACCGGGATGTCCGGACTGCACATCATGTACCATTCTGACTATATCTCTTCTGATTTGAGAAGGATATTGTTCTATATTTTTATATTTCTTCATCTTATAAATTTTTATTTTACAAAAGTAATCTAATTTTTCGGCATTATAAAGTTCCTTTAATTGCTTAATGTAAAATAAAGGTTAATAATTATCACCATCTAACAACCGGCCTATCCCACCTAATACAGAACCTTCACCGGTAGATTTACCACCTGCTCTTGGAGCATTCATTAAAATACGATCTGCTAATCGAGAAAAAGGCAAACTTTGTAAATAAACGGTTCCGCTACCCGAAAGCTTGGCCAGAAACATACCTTCTCCACCGAAAAACATAGATTTTAAACTTTTCACTCGTTCTATCTCATACCGTATATTTTTAGTAAATCCTACGATACAACCTGTATCTACAAATATCGTTTGATTGTCTAATACTTTTTTGACAACTGTACCACCTGCATGCATAAATACCAAGCCATCACCTACTAATTTTTGTAAAATAAAGCCTTCTCCCCCAAAAAAACCTGTACCAAACTTTTGAGTAAAAGCTATGGAAATTTCAGTACCTTTTGCCGCACATAAAAAAGCATCTTTTTGGCAAATTAATGTACCTCCATAGGTGTCTAAATCTACAGCAATAATTTTTCCGGGATAAGGTGCAGCAAAACTCACTTCTTGTTTAGTATTTCCTACATTAGTAAAATGTGTTAAAAAAATTGACTCTCCTGTCAAAACTCTTTTTCCGGCATCTAAAAGTTTGCCGAATAATCCTTTTTCAGGTTTTGCACCATCACCCATTTTTGATTCAAAATGTATTTCCGGATCCATCCAATTCATTGCACCAGCTTCCGCAATTACGGTTTCGCCCGGATCTAATTCAATAGCAACAACTTGCATATCATCACCGTGAATTTTATAGTCTATTTCATGTGCTTTCATAATAACAATTATTTAGTTTTAATAAGTCTATGGTCTAAAATTACAAAAAGTTAATTGAAAAGCATAAAAAAATCCTCATCAACAAATGATAAGGATTTTTGGCTGGCCTACCAGGGCTCGAACCTGGACTCTTCTGAACCAAAATCAGACGTGTTGCCAGTTACACCATAGGCCAATTGGTTTTTAAAAGTGGTGCAAATTTATAGCTTTTTTTTTAGTCTGCAAAAAAAATAATAAAAAAAATACGACTTATTTTTTTAAAGATTGATTATAAAATATTTAACCTAAAAAACATCCAAGTCTATATATAGGCTTGGATGTTTTTAAACTAAATTAAGCTAAACTTTAGAAGATATATCTTAAGCCTGCTTGTATTTGCCAACGTGATTGTAAACTCGTATCATTATAAAAAGTTTCTTTAATGCTGGTGTCAAATGTATAAACAGGATCTAAATTACCGTCATTATCAACATCTTGCATATTTACACTAATAGGCTGTTTGCTTGTAGGCAATTTAACAACACCCCAATCACTATCGAGAAGGTTCCCCAAATTAAGAATATTTAAGTTGAATTGTACTTTTTGAGCACCTTTAATTCTTAGAGACTGTGTAAGTTTTAAATCAATATTACTACGCCAAGGGCTTAAAATTGCATAACGTTCCATGTACTGACCTCTATGAGTACTTAAATAGTCATCTTGATATATGAAACTATTTAAAGCGTCTTTCTGAGCTTGTTGTTCTGCTGGTGTACCTGAAAAATACATTTGATCTAAATCGCTAACTGTCGGTATATAAATTAAATCATTCAAATTAGAACCATCGCCATTTATATCTCCGGCATAAGTATAAGAGAACCGGCCTCCTTGTGCCCATTCGTATACAGCTGCTATTACTGTAGACCATTTTCTATTATCACCATATTTCCATTCTTTACTGGTAAAACCCACAAAACGGTGTTTGTCGCCATATAAAGAAGGTGCTAATTTGGCTTCGTTAACATTTCCAAGTGCCGGGTTGCGCATAAAGGCATCACCGGTTATTTCCGCTTCAATAGAGTTGGCATCATTGGCTAACATAAAGTTATAAGCTAAGCTTGTGCGTAAGCCTTTGCCGAAATTTTTATTAATTTTTGCTGTAAAATTAAAAGATTCGCCCAGATCAGTATTGGTAAAAACATATAAATCAGCATTTAAACCATAATCATACATTTTGACATGATCAGCATCAGTATAAACAGGACGGGGATCAACGCTACTATTTAATTGACCACTCGGCGGTTTTAAACCATAATCTCTAACCATCATAGCATTGATATCTTTGGTATATGATACGTCTATGCTAGTTGTCCAACCGTTATTAAATCTATTATCAATGCCTAAACTGGTACGCCAAACTTGTGGAAATTTAAAATCCGGAGAAACAGGCGTCATATACCAACGGCCTACGTTGGCAACATGGTTGCCAATCCAAACAAACGGCAAACGACCTGTAAACACTCCTGATCCACCGCGAATAATAGCTGTTTTATCATGACTTACATCCCAGTTAAATGAAAAACGCGGCGACCATAAAAGTTTTTCTGAGGGTAAGTTACGGGCACTAAATGTTACAGGATTTCCATTTTCATCGTACCACGTTTGTTTTTCCATAATATAGTCATCGCCTGCTTCTGCAATTTTCTCTTCTATGTAATCTTCTGTATTAAAATACATAGGCTTATCTACACGAAGTCCAATGGCAAATTTAAAATAATCATTAACTTGTATTTCATCTTGAAAAAACCAGCCTAATTGTCCTACATCTAATTTGGTAATATTCCAATTTCCTGCAGCATCAGCATCTTCGGCTGCTGCAATTTTTTGTGCAATAGTCCCATCGGCAATAGCATCTCTAAACTCTTGCATAGTATAACTACCGAACAAATCAAAACCGTAACCAAATAAATTAAAAGAATTGACAAAACTGAATTTTTCAAAATTAAAACCCGCTGTAAATGTATGGTTGTTCATATTATAAGTAAAAATATCAGATGCCTGATAAACCTTTTGGGTCAATGAGTTGTGAATAGAAAAAGGTTCGTGACCGGCAATAATATAAGGAGAACCATCTTTAAAAATATTAATAACAGGTGCCGGTGTAGAGAAAGGATCGCGATAATCATCAAAATACGTATATCCTGCTTGAAACTTATTAGACATTATACCATCTTTAGAATTCCAATTGATTTCAGTCAAAAAAGAATCTATGTTATTATTTATTCGATATCCCGAGTTATAAAATTGCATTACGGTTTTGTCCGGTCCGCGGTGCATAATGGCATCTGGATGGGCATTTAAATCACGATAAGCATTTAACCGGTTATAAATAAATGAGAGCCTTAAATTATCTGTTGCATTCCAATCGAGTTTAATAATTCCTTTTTGAGAATATGTATCGTGCAAATAGCCTTCATAAGGACCTGTTTCATAACCTATACTTTTCAATAAAGCTGAAACTTCGTCTAAATCCGATTTTTCAACTCTTGTTACATTATCACCGGTACGTCCGGGAGCTTGAGCTATATAATAACTACCTAAATCTGTCCGATCATCTATTTCGGCATTGATAAAAAAGAATAATTTATTTTTTATAATTGGTCCGCCAAAACTGATACCGCCTTGCAGTTGTTTTAAATCAGGACGTAAAGTGGTTTCACCTAAATTGACGGTACCGGTCATATCTTGATTACGATAATAACCAAACATAGTTCCATGAAAGGTATTGGTACCTGATTTAGTTACAGCATTAACGGCTGCTCCTGTAAAACCTGATTGTGTAACATCATAAGGAGCTGTTGACACTTGAATTTGATCAATGGCATCTAAGGAGATAGGTTGTGCGTTTGACTGTCCTCCCGGTGTCGCTGCATCCAAACCAAAAGGGTTGTTAAAAATAGTACCGTTTAATGAAAAGTTGTTATATTGATCATTACGTCCGCCAAAAGAATTGCCACTTGCAGAAGGCTCTAAACGATAAAAATCTTGTGCCGAACGGGAAATTGTCGGTAAGGTTTCCAATTCTTTATGGCCAATACTGGTTACCGGACCATTTTTATCTTTAGCGGCAATTTGACCATTATTTTTGACATTAATAACGACTTCTTTTAAGGCATCTGAACTTTCTTTTAAAAAGATATCAATTTTTTCGGTTTCACCGAGTTTTAAAAAAATGTTATTCAATTCAACCGGTTGATATCCGACATATTTTATAACCACTTTGTAGGGTCCGCCCACACGAAGGTTAGGTAAAATAAATCGGCCGTTTTCTTGAGTAACCGTTCCTGTTTTAGTACCTGTAGGGACATGTATTACCAATACTTCTGCACCCATCATAGGACCATCTTTATCTTTTACCAGTCCTTTTAGGGTGGAAGTAGTAACTTGAGCAAAAGCTGATGTGGTTAATAACAAGAGAATTGCCCATAAACTCAATATTTTTTTCATAGTGATATTATTTTAAAGTTGGGCTAAGTTAATAAAAATGAATTTTTTAACTTTTTATTAATACTAAAAGTTATCATCAATATAGTGTTGATAACTTGATTTTTACAATAAGAAAAGCCCGTTAAATAACGGGCTTTTCTTATTGTAATTTATTCTAAAAATTTCTAAATTAATCTTTCCATTCGGCCACAAATAAATTAGTATCATGCGTACCACGGTTATTACGATTAGAACCGAAAACCAATTTTTTTCCATCGTATGAAAACATAGGAAAAGCATCAAAAATAGGATCGTAGGTAATTTGTTCCAAACCACTACCGTCTAAATTGATCATATATAAATTAAAAGGAATTGTTTTCGTTTTGTGATTTGATGAAAAAATAATTTTTTTACCGCTGGGATGAAAAAAAGGTGCCCAATTTGCGCCGCCTAAGTGTGTAACTTGTTTGAGATCACTTCCGTCAACATTGCAAACATATATTTCCATATTGGTAGGCTCGACCAAACCTTGTGTCAATAAGTCTTTATATTTTTTTATTTCAGCCGGTGTTTTAGGGCGCGAAGCTCTAAAAACCAATTTTTTGCTATCCGGCGAGAAAAAAGCACCGCCATCATAACCTAATTGATCTGTAATTTGTTTGACATCGGTACCATCAATATTCATTGTATATAATTCTAAATCACCACTACGTGTAGAAGTGAAGACAATCTTTTTACCATCAGGCGAAACAGTTGCCTCGGCATCATAACCTGGTGTATTGGTTAATTGCTTGACGATGTTACCTTTCAAATCGGCCACAAAAATATCATAGGTGTCATAAATCGGCCATACATAACGCCCTTTGGTTTTTTTGGGCTCAGGCGGACAAGCCGCGTCCCCCAAATGCGTAGAAGCGTAAATAACAAGTGTATCGCCTGGTAAAAAATAGCTACAAGTAGTACGTCCTTTGCCTGTACTAACCATTTGAGGTATATGAATGCTGTCTAAAACTTGATCGGCATTCATAACAAAAATTTGGTCACAAGGTATATGCCAACGAGGATTGCGTGCTTGAAAAACCAACTTTTTATCATCATAGCTCCAATAAGCTTCAGCATTGTCGCCCCCAAAAGTTAACTGTTTAACAGATTTAAAATGTGTCTTTTCTTTATCATAAAAAACCTTTTGCACCAATTTAGTTTCTCCGGAATGACTATCAGATTTTTTTTTATGTTGTTTGCAAGCACCCAGTAAAGCGATAAGTATTAAAAATGTAACAAGATTGTAAATTTTCATTTATAAGATTTTTTGTAACTTGCTGGCAAAAATAGGGATTTATTTTTTAAAATTAAACAACTGTTTTTAATTAACATTAACAATATGATAATTTAACATGAATTATTTTGATATAATCATTATTATTATACTCGTTTGGGCATTTTATTCGGGATTCAAAAAGGGCATTATTTATATGGTCATGTCTTTAATAGCTATAATTGCGGGGTTATATGCCAGTATACATTTTTCAGATTTAACACTTGATCATTTAGGCCAATGGCTTGATAAAGATCCTGACCAATTACTTATTTTAGCTTACATTCTAACATTCATTATTGTTTTCGGTCTGCTTTATATTACCGGCAAGATTTTAGATAAGTTTTTGGATATTTTAGCTTTAGGTTTTTTCAATAAATTGGCAGGTGGTATTGTTTCTGTGGGAATTAAGCTAATAGTTTTGAGTTTATTGGTTTGGATTTTTGATCAAGGCAATAAAATTTATCCTATTATTCCTGAAAACAATTTGAATAACAGCCGATTTTATCAACCTTTAAAAAATTTATCGCCGGTTATTTTAATCAATTTAGATAAATTGAAAGCTACTGCACGCAACGCCCAAGAGAACTTTAAATTTAAGCCTTCGGCATCTGATAAAACTAAAGATAGTCTTCCTTAGTAAAAGGATGTCTTTGAGTTTTGAAACCCGATGTAAAAACTGTACATTTGTTTCATAAAATTAATATGAAGTGTTTAAAAAAATAGCCTATTTATTTGCAGAACCATTTATTTGGCTTACGAAGTTTTACCAATATTTTATTTCTCCACTATTGGGGTCTAATTGCAGATATACACCAACCTGCTCACATTATACCATTGAAGCTTTAAAAACACATGGTTTATTTACAGGTGGCTGGCTGGCTATAAAACGTATATTAAGCTGCAATCCATGGGGCGGATCGGGCTATGATCCGGTTCCTACCAAAGAAGAATTACACAATCAAAAAAATAAAACAAACTAACATGAACTTACTCAGCATTGTTTGGAATCCTGATATTGGATTTCATTTAGGCCCTTTAACTATCAGATATTATAGCATGATGTATATTCTGGGATTTATTGCCGGCTATTATATAATGAAAAAAATATTTGAAAATGAACATATAAACACTCGCCTGTTAGATCCTCTTTTAACATATGTTGTATTGGGGACCTTACTGGGTGCTCGGCTTGGCCATGTATTCTTTTATGATTGGTCCTACTACAAACACCATTTAATTGAAATCTTAATTCCTGTTGTTCAAACACCTGAGGGATATCACTTTACGGGGTTTAGAGGCTTGGCAAGCCATGGAGCAGCTATTGGTGTGTTTTTAGCATTATGGTTTTTTTGGAAAAAATATTTAAAAAATCAACATTCCTTACTATGGCTTCTAGACCGTATTACACTAACTATTCCCATAGGCGCTGCCCTTATCAGAATTGGAAATTTACTAAACTCCGAAATTATAGGAAAACCTACAGGAACAGATAGTGGCTTTATTTTTAAACAACTAGGAGAAGATTTTCCACGGTATCCTACGCAACTATATGAAGCCGCCGCTTATTTTTCGTTGCTTTTCGTGATGCTTTATCTATACTGGAAAACAGATTTAAAAAAGTATGAAGGAATGCTCTTTGGTATTTTCTTTAGTTTGCTTTGGGCTATTCGTTTAATTATAGAATTTTATAAAGAGCCACAAGACGATAAAGACGCACGCTTACTTATCGAAACCGGTTTAGATAAAGGTCAATGGCTAAGCATTCCTATGCTACTGGCCGGTGTCGCACTCATATTTTACGCTTATAAAAAGTATCATTCTAAAAAATTATCTTCATGAAAAAACAACTGCTTTTAGGACTTTTAATTTTGGGAATACTAGGCTGCCAAAATAACCAAGATAACCAAGATAAATCAAATCAAAAAGTCATATTACAAGGACAAATAAAAAATCCAGTTTCTGATTCAGCGATTATTTTAAATTTAAAAAATAAAACAATTGCAACAATCACTCTCGATAGCGCCGGATATTTTGCAGACACATTGCATATCCCTGCCGCTTATTATCAATTTCATATCGGCAATCAGTATGCTTGGCTTTATTTAAAACCGGGACAACAACTTGATATGAGTGTCGATTACCGTAATTTTGACCAAACTTTGCATTTTAGCGGTAAAGGTGCAGATATTAATAATTATTTGGCACAAAAAACTTTATTAGAACAACAATTAAAACCCAAAATATCATACAAATATTATGGGCAGCTCAATGAGAAAGATTTTATAAAATTAACAGATAGCATACAAAATAGCCAACGCCAATTATTAAAATCTGTAAAAAATAAAAGATTCAAAAACCTGGAAACCTTAAGAAATCAATTGGCAAAAAACCGTTTAATAGCTTCATATCCTATGGTTAAACAATATTTAACACATAATGAAACATATCAAACTTCTAAAGATTTTCCGGTGGCTTATCAAAATGTTAATATCAACGATACTTTAATCGACAAAATCCCAAATGGATTGGATTATATCAATAGTTTTATAAATTATCAACTATCTCAAAACCAAACCGAAACAGATCCTTACGAAAAATTGAAATATATCGACCAACATATAAATAATCAAGATATTAAAAATGAATTGGTCTATAAAGAAGCACAATATAACTTGTTATACACAAAAAAATTAGACAATTTTTACCAACTCTTTCAAAACATTGAACAAGATTCTGTTTACAAAGCAAAAATTAAAGTTAAATATGATAATATCAAATCCTTACAACCCGGAGAACCATCTCCTGATTTTACAGCTTATGATATTAATGGAAAAGAATATCATTTAAAAGATTTTGCGGGCAAAGCCTTATATATTGATTTATGGGCAACATGGTGTGCGCCATGCCGTGCCGAACTGCCATACTTAGATCAGTTAAAAAAACAATATAAAGGCCAACCTATTAATTTTGTCAGCTTTGATGTCTATGATCAAAAAGATAAATGGGTGCAAATGCTTAACCAACAAAAAATGACGGGTTGGCAGTTAATCAATACAGACCGTGATTTACCTTTCTTAAAAAAATATGTCGTTGACGGCATTCCGCGTTTTATTTTATTGGATAAAAATGGGCATATTGTAGATGCCAATGCCCCACGACCATCACAAAAAAGATTAATATCTTTGCTGGATAAAACAATAAACGTAAAATGATTAAAATAAAAACAAAAAAACAAATAGATCTTATTCGCCAAAGTGCCTTACTGGTTTCTAAAACCTTAGGCATGATTGCCCGTGAAATAAAACCGGGCGTAACACCACTATATTTAGACAAACTTGCCGAAGAATTTATACGTGATCACGGCGGCATTCCCGGTTTTAAAGGTCTTTATGATTTTCCAAACACCCTTTGTATGAGCCCAAATGATCAAGTTGTACATGGTGTTCCAACAGATATCCCTTTGCAAGACGGTGATATAATTTCAGTAGATTGTGGTGTATTGATGAACGGCTTTTATGGAGATCATGCATATACTTTTGAAGTTGGGGAAGTTGATGAGAAAACTAAAAAACTATTGCGTATAACTAAAGAAGCTTTATATAAAGGGATTGAACAGTTTAGAGCAGGCAAACGCGTAAGTGACATAGGACACGCCATACAACAACATACCGAAGCTCATGGTTATGGCGTTGTGCGTGAATTAGTTGGTCATGGATTAGGTAAAAAAATGCATGAAGACCCACAAGTGCCTAATTATGGTCGTCCCGGTCGTGGAAAAAAATTTAAAGACGGTATGGTTTTAGCAATTGAACCTATGATTAATATGGGGACGCATCATATCAATCAGCTGGCTGACGGATGGACTATTCTAACTGCTGACCGGCAACCTTCTGCACATTTTGAACATGATGTTGCTTTAATTAACGGTAAGCCGGAATTACTATCAACCTTTCAATATATTTATGATGCACTAGGCATAAAAACAGACGAAGAAAAACATTTTCATCAAATTTACTCTTTAAAAGAATAAACTTTTCATTTTTTTACATTATTATACTACCGGCAAAATTGCCGGTTTTTTTCTAAATTTTTTTAAGAAAAAAAGTAGGTAAATGCTTTAAAATTATCGCCACCAGTGCCCAACGACGCGTAATATAAGCAAGCTTTTTTCTTTGGCTTATAGCTTGGCGTATTTGTTTAGCCGCTTTGTTTACATCAGCTTTCCAAAACTGAGCATCTTTAGCTAATTTTGTATCTACAAATCCCGGCCTAATATCTGTTATAAAAATATTGCTTTTTCGGCTCTTGTGTGCTTTAATCCATAGAGCTTCCATAAAATTAGCTTGATAAGCTTTACTGGCATTATAAGAAGGATTAGCAGCCCCTCCAATTAACGAAGCTACTGATGACACATTTACAAGTTGCCCCGAACCTTGTTGCCTAAAATAATTATATCCGGCTATCAAAGCACGTGTTACGCCCAAAACATTAGTTTTTAATACCGAATCACAAATATCCCAGTCTAAATTATAATTAAATTTACCAATGCCTGCATTTACTATAATAATATCAATACTTCCTAAATGTGCCTCTGCTTCTTTTATAATTTCCAATGTTAAGTCTGTTTGTCTGATATCATGCCGGATTCCCCGTACAGATACACCTAATTGCTGAGTTATTTCTGTCAATTTTTCAACACGTCGCCCTGTAAAAACTACCTGATGTCCATCTTGAGCATATTGGGTTACCAATGCTCTTCCGATACCTGATGTGCCTCCGAAAAGAAGTATGTTCATAAAAATAATTTTATCAAAAATACTTAAAAAAATACATAAGCTTACATTTAAAAAAGAATTCAGGCAAATCTTGTATTAAAAGCATTAAATATTTATCTATTAAATTGAAAAATTGTATCTTTGAAATTACGATTGACACAAAATGACG
>WGBX01000127.1 GCA_015494075.1 Flavobacteriaceae bacterium | reverse complement strand
TTGTTCATATGGCTCTTATGAGGTTTTTAAAAAATCATTATAAAATAAATTGATGCTTGCGATAAGAAAAATCAATCAGATAAGTGATATTTGTTACATAAATATATTAAATTAGTATAATTTTTAAAATGTAATAATAAGATGAAAACAAAAAACAAAAAAACAGTAATTATAGGGTTAACATTATTTATGTTGGCTTTCATGTCCATGTCTTTTACTAATAAGACAGCTAATAAAATTGATAAGTCACCTTCGCCTTATGTTTTAGCATCTGCAAATGCTGCTGATGTTTGGCAAGCAAAGTGTGGCGATGGAAAAGTTGCTGTCAAAAAACAAGAGGTTAAATCAAAATGCGGCGATGGCAAATGCGGCGATGGCAAATGCGGTGATGGTAAAGCTAAAAAGGTTGAAAAAAAGAAATGTGATAAAAATAAATATCGTAATGATAAAACAAAAAATATCAAGAAATCAAAAGATAGTAAATGTGATAATGCTAAACATAAAGCAGAGAAAAAGTCGTCAAAAAAATCAAAATGTGGTGATGGTAAATGCGGCAAATCCTAGATATTTTAGAAAAATATGTCTAAATTAAAACAACTTAATTTATTTTTAAGCTTTTTGGGGCAACGGTTACAAAACTGGGCATTATTATTACTGCGCTTTGTTTTGGCATATGGTTTTTTTGGGCCGGCTATTATGAAATGGGAAAACATGCAAGCAATTGGTGATTGGTTTAAATCTTTGGGATACCCATTTCCATATTTTAATGCCTATATGGCAGGCACTATTGAATTTTTAGGTGTTATATTGCTTATTTTAGGCTTGGGAACCCGGGTTATTACTTCATTACTTATTTTTGTTATGCTTATAGCTATCACTACTGTGCATCTCCGAAATGGTTTTGAAGCAGGCAGTAACGGTTTTGAAATACCGCTATATTATGCTGTTATGTTATTTGTTCTATTTGCGTTTGGTGCCGGCAAGTATAGTTTAGACCATTTTCTATGTAAAAAAAATAATATAGAGTTATAATGGTAGTCAATTAATAAAACCGGTTTTTTGCTTGAAATTTAAATGAAAATTATGGCTATACTAGCAGATAAGTGTTCCTGACATTTATATTGTTTGAAAGGCTGCTCCCAATTATTGAGAGTAGCTTTTTTTAATAAAGATAAATTAAGCTATATTTGAAAAAAATAGTTATTTAAGTAATGTACAATGTATTTGTTTTGGCTGCAGTAGCCTATTTAGTTGGTTTTGCTTTTTTATGGTTTATTCGTCACTTAGATAAATATGACAAAGAACCTTACACCAAACTAATTTTATTAAGTATTTTTGGAGGATTAACAGCAGTAATAGTAACTTGGCTTCTCTACTTAAAAATTCATCCTCAGAAAAGCTTATGGGATGCTATATTTAAAATAGGTACAGTTGAAGAATTTTCAAAACTGATAACTTTATTTATACTCTATAAACTTTTTGCAAAAGATTTTGATGAAATTGTTGATGGAATTATTTATGTTGCTGCTATATCATTGGGTTTTTCTGTTATTGAGAATATTTTTTATGCTGTTTATGCTCCCGACCCTTACATTTTGTTATTCAAACGGTTTATGTTTGCAACAATAGGACATATTTCTTTTTCGGTCTATATGGGTATAGCATTTTATATTCATAAAAAAGTTAGACGTAATTATGCAGGCTTGTTATTGGCTTATGTTTTAGCTGTTTTAGGTCATGGATTATATGATGGATTTATATTTGATCAGCACTTAACAGTTTTTTTTATATTTATTTACTTAGCTTTACTAATATTTCAATTTAGATTGCTCAAAGTGGCATATGCTTATTCTAAAATGAAAAAGTCTTTGTCGTGGAATAATATGAAATTAATAAAGTCAAATCAAATGATATGGGATTGTTGTCGATGTTCAGGGCAAAATAACCGGTTATTTTTATTTCAGAACATAAAAATTTATCAATGTGAGCATTGTCAACATGCCATTCTCAAAGAAAAAGATTTTAAAAAAATATTGCAATATTTTAGACCTAAAATGTCACAAAAAAAATTTTTTAAAGATCTTAAAACGGCTAATTTGCAGCCGTCTGATATATTTGATAATACCGGCTTATATAATCAGACCAAACAACGTATCAATATACCATTACCTTATTTAGAACAATGGTTAAAAAGTGGCAATCGGCAAGATTTGGCTTTATATCATCGGCATTTAGAAGGTTGGCTATTTAAACACCTAGGATTTAAATATCTTATATTATGATACAAAAGCGTATTTTTTTGGGGAGTTTTATCAAGCAGCCTTTATTAAACAAATTATTGACAGAAACTCGTATTGCCTTATCACCAACAGGTAATTTTAAATGGACACGTACACCTGAGAATTTACATCTGACTTGGCATTTTTTTGGTGGTATGCAGATGTCTAAAATTAAGGAACTTAAGCTTGTTTTGCAACCTTTTTTAACTGAAGAAATATTACCCCGGATTGATATTACCGGTCTTAAGTATTTTAAACGAAAAGGCCAACCTGCTATTTTGTATGCTGAGGTACAATCGACGTTACAACTTCAAGAGTACTATAAAAAATTACAAAGAATATTATTTGAAAATGGCTTTATCAGTCAGATTAATGATAGGTTTGTGCCACATATTACTTTGGCACGAATCAAAAAAGTTAATAAACATTTTTATGAGCAAATGAAGGCTTTTGAAAAAATTTCTGAAAATATTTATCAAAATAATTTAGAATTGACCATAATCGAAAGTATTTTAGAACCCCAAGGCGCATTATACCGTCCTTTGCTACTAGATTCTAATTAAAAAAATACTTATCTTTACCCGTAAAATTTGAAAAAATTATGAAAGCTTATCTTGATTTATTACAACATATTTTGGATCATGGTGTTGATAAAGGAGATCGCACCGGTACCGGCACTCGGAGTGTTTTTGGTTACCAAATGCGATTTAATTTGCAAGAAGGCTTTCCATTGGTAACAACAAAAAAAATACATTTAAAATCTGTAATTCACGAATTATTATGGTTTTTAAAAGGCGATACAAATATAAAATACTTGAAAGAAAACGGCGTGCGTATTTGGAATGAATGGGCAGACGAAAAGGGAGATTTAGGGCCTATTTACAGCGCGCAATGGCGAAACTGGAATAATGAAGGTATTGATCAAATTTCGCAAGTAGTTGACACTTTAAAGCATAATCCGAATAGTCGGCGCATGCTGGTTACGGCATGGAATCCTTCGGTGATGCCCGATACTTCTAAAAGTTTTGCTCAAAATGTCGCACAAGGAAAAGCTGCTTTACCTCCTTGTCATGCCTTTTTTCAATTTTATGTTAGTAATGGCAAACTCTCATGTCAAATGTATCAGCGTAGTGCAGATGTTTTTTTAGGAGTACCTTTTAATATTGCCTCTTATGCATTATTGACCCTTATGATTGCTCAGGTTACCGGATTAAAACCGGGCGATTTTGTTCATACTTTTGGTGATGTTCATATTTATAAAAATCATTTTCAACAGGTAAAATTGCAGTTGTCTCGACAACCGCGACCTTTGCCAATAATGAAGTTAAACCCTAAGATTAACAATATTTTTGATTTTAAATTTGAAGATTTTGTATTAGAAAATTATGACCCTTATCCACACATAAAAGCCAAAGTAGCCATTTAAAAAGCCTCCCGAGAGGAAGGCTTTAATTTAATATTTCTTTATAAAAAGAATAAGCTATTTAACTTCAAAGGTGACTTTTAAGTTAACACGATATTCAGATACTTCACCATTTGTTACAACAACACTTTGGTCTTGCACATATGCAGATTTGATACCTTTGATAGATTTACTGGCTTTTTTTACGGCTTTTGCCGTTGCATCTTCCCATGATTTTTTAGAACTTGCCATAAGTTCTACAACTTTCATTACTGACA
>WGBX01000126.1 GCA_015494075.1 Flavobacteriaceae bacterium | reverse complement strand
CTCTTTTGCCAAAGAAAATAAAAATACCGAATATGCCAAAGCCGAGGTCCTATCTATTCAAACCGTCACTGAAAAAACCGAAACCGGCGCTGTCAGTAAACAAAAAATAAGATTAAAAATATTAAACGGTAAACACAAAGGCGTTGAAAAAAACATTGAAAACGAATTATCAAACAACCCCTTTGATCTAAAAATAGACAAAGGCGATAAACTTTTAATTTTTATTGAAGAAAACAAAAATGATTTTAATGTTCAAGTTCAAGGTTTTTATGTTTTACCAACGATAATTTCTTTAATTTTATTATTTTGTTTGGTTTTGGTTTTAATTGGCGGAATGCAAGGATTTAAAGCGATTATCAGTTTAATTTTAGCGGTTATTTTTATCTTTAAAATATTTATTCCGCGCGCCTTGGCCGGAGATAACCCTCTTGTTTTGGCGATAATTTTATCAACGATTATTTCAATTATTACCTTATTATTAATCGGGGGTCTTTCCAAAAAAACAATTTCTGCTATTATAGGAACAGTGAGTGGTGTTGTGGTTGCCGGTTTATTGACTTATTTTTTCGGAAATTTAACCCACCTAAACGGTTTATCAGACGAGCAAGCCAGAATGCTTTTTTCTCAATTTCCGCAATTAAATTTCAAAGGATTATTATTGTCGGGAATCATTATCGGTTCGCTCGGCGCGGTTATGGACGTGGCGATGTCTATCGCTTCGTCAATTGCGGAAGTAAAAAAAGCACATCCCGGCATTACTTTGAAAAATTTAATACTTTCCGGTTTAGCGGTTGGAAAAGACATAATGGGCACAATGTCAAATACTTTAATTTTCGCTTACACGGGTTCATCTTTGTTTCTATTATTGTTATTTAATCAATACGGAGAATCTTATATTAAATTTTTAAATTTTAATTTTGTAGCCGCGGAAATAGTCAGAACAATCTCCGGAAGTATTGGCATAATTCTTTCAGTTCCTCTAACGGCAATCATTGCCGGCTATTTGGAAAATAAAAAATAATAAAATAATTAATACAAAAATATGATTTACGACACAATTATAGTTGGCGCCGGTCCGGCCGGATACAGCGCTTCAATTTACGCTTCTCGTTATAAATTAAAAAATTTAATTATCGGTCATGAACTCGGCGGGCAAATAACCGAAGCCCATTTAATAGAAAATTATCCGGGCTACCCAAGTGTCAGCGGACAAGAATTAATGAATCACTTTAAAGAACACGCTGAAAAATTGGGAGCGGAATTGGTAATTAATGAGGCCAAAGGCATAATACAAGAAAAAGATAAAACTTTTACGGTTATTTGCGAAAATAATGAAAAATATTCCGCCAAAAGCATTATATTGGCCACCGGAATGAAATATCGCAAACTGGAAATTCCCGGGGAAGCGGAATTTACCGGTAAAGGTGTTTCTTTTTGTTTTGTTTGTGATGGAATGTTTTTCAAAGATAAAACAGTCGGGGTTATCGGCGGAGGTAATAGCGCTACCATGGCGGCGGATTATTTATCAAAAGTAGCTAAAAAAGTTTATTTGATTTATCGCAGAGATGTTTTAACCGCCAATCCGACTTGGCAGGAAAAAATCAGCACAAACGAAAAAATAATAAAAGTGCCGAATACAAATGTTATTAAAATACTCGGGGAAAATTTACTGCAAAAAGTGGAGCTGGACAATCCTTATCAAGGAAATAAATTTTTAGATCTAGACGGTTTGTTTATTGAGATCGGATCAGTCCCAAGTTTAACATTGGCAAAATCTTTAAAGCTGGAAACAGACGAACAAGGATACATTAAAGTTAAACCGAATCAATCTACCAGTCTGGAAGGAGTTTTCGCGGCCGGTGATGTTACTACCGAATCAAATAAATTCAGACAAGTAATAGCCGCGTCAGCCGAAGGAGCGATCGCCGCCGAAGGAGCTTATAAATATGTTCACCATCGCTAAACAGATTTTACATCCAAAAAAAACCGCGATTTATTCGCGGTTTTTTTTATATGCTCTGTTTATATTTATTTCCCGCAATCTTTATTGGAACAAATTTCCTGATTGTTTTTTCCGTAAACCATCAAGGATCCGCATTTGGGACATTTCTTTCCGGTCGGCTTACTCCAAAGAGCAAATTTACATTTCGGATATTGATCGCAAGCGTAAAAATCCCTGCCCTTTTTGCTTCTTTTCTGGACTATTTCCCCCTTACCACATTGCGGACAAGTAACACCGGTACTTTTTTTAATTGATTTGATATTTTTACAATCCGGATAGCCGGAACAAGCCAAAAATTTACCAAAACGACCATGCTTTACTATCATCGGTTTACCGCATTTGTCGCAAATTTCATCTGTTTTTTCCGGCTCTTCTATTTTACCCGTTTTACTGTTAATCGGTTTGGTATTTTTACATTTTGGAAAATTGGAACAAGCCAAAAATTTACCAAAACGACCCATTTTGATTATCATCGGCGCCCCGCATTTGTCGCAAACTTCGTCCGTTTTTTCTTCCACTCCCAAATCTTTTTTACTTATTTCTTTTTCTTTTTTCTTTAAATTTTCCTTAAAAGGAAAATAAAATTCATTCAAAACCGGTTGCCATTTTTTTTCACCATTAGCTATTTTATCAAGATCTTCTTCCATTTTGGCGGTAAATTTATAATCAACAATTTCCGGAAAATGTTTCACCAGAAGATCAATAACCAAGAAAGCAATATCTTTTGGTTTTAAATATTTTCCTTCTCTTTCCACATAACCCCTTGCTAAAATGGTACTGATTGTTGGCGCATAAGTTGACGGCCGACCAATACCGTAACTTTCCAAAGCTTTAACCAAAGTAGCATCACTATATCTGGCCGGCGGTTCTGTGAATGATTGTTCTTTCATCAAATCAATCAAATCAAGTTTTTCTTTTTCTTTCAGTTCCGGCAATCTTTTTTCATTAATTTTATCAGAATAAATTTTTAAAAAACCGTCAAAAACAATAACGTTTCCACTAACGGAAAATTGATATTTTTCATCAGTAGAATCAATCAAAACTTTGGTGACTTTTAATTTTGTTTCCGCCATTTGAGTTGCCAAAGCTCTTTTCCATATTAAATTATACAGACGATATTGATCTTTGTTCAAATGTTCTTTGATTTTCTCCGGCTCCAAATCTATATTTGTCGGACGAATTGCCTCATGAGCTTCTTGGGCGGATTTTTGTTTATTCTTATAAAGACGTGGCGAAGACAAAGCATATTCTTCACCATATTTTCTTTTAATAAAATCACCGGCTTGATTTAAAAACTTAACGCTTAAATTTAAACTGTCAGTTCTCATATAAGTAATTAAACCGGTTGATTTTCCAAGCCCCAAATTTATTCCTTCATATAATTGTTGAGCAAGCATCATTGTTTTTTTAGCAGAAAAACCAAGTTCATTGTTTGCTCTTTGTTGTAAAGTGGAAGTGGTAAAAGGTGGCGGTGGAGTTTTCTTGGAATCTCTTTTACTGATTTCACCAACCACAAAATCTTTTTTCTTTAAATCAATCTCAATAATATCAACCGCTTCTTGACTGCCCAAAGAAAGCTTTTCCAATTTTTTATTGTTTATTTTTGATAATTTGGCAAGAAAATTTTCTTTTTTGTTATTTTCAAATTTTCCTTCTATTGTCCAATATTCTTCGGATTTAAATTCTTTTCTTTCTCGCTCTCTTTCCACCACCAATCTAACCGCGACCGACTGTACTCTTCCGGCAGACAAACCTTTAACAACTTTTTTCCATAAAAAAGGAGACAATTCATAACCGACCAAACGGTCTAAAATCCGACGCGCTTGTTGAGCGTCAACCAACCGCAAATCTATGTCACGCGGATTTTTCAAAGCGTTTTCAATCGCCTCTTTGGTAATTTCATGAAAAACAATCCTGGAAACTTTATCTTTTTTTAATTTTAAAGCCTCCATTAAATGCCAAGCAATCGCTTCTCCTTCTCTATCCTCATCTGATGCTAAAATAATTTTCTCCGCCATACCGGACATTTTTTTTAATTCGGAAACTCTTTTTCTGGCTTTTGTGGGGATTACGTATTTGGGGATAAAATTATTTTCAATATCAATTCCCATTGTTGATTTTGGCAAATCTCTAATATGGCCAAAAGAAGAAACGACCTGATAATCGTTCTTCAAAAATTTGGAAATTGTTCTGGCTTTTGTGGGCGACTCCACTATGATTAAATTCATAAAAAATCAAGAAATTTTTTCTTCTAAAATTTTTCTAACACTTTGGGCATCGGCCTTTCCTTTTGTTTCTTTCATAACTTGTCCGACCAAAAATTGAATGGCATTAACCTTACCGGCTTTATATTCATTAACCGCTTTTTGATTTTCTTGAATCGCTTTTGCAATCGCTTTATCTAAAATATTTGTATCTGAAATTTGTTCAAAATCGCCTTCATCTAAAATATCACTCGGATCTTTTCCTTCTTTAAACATTATTTCAAAGATTTTTTGCGCAGAAGTGTTATTGATTTTGTTTTGATAAATTAAAGTTAAAAACTCAGCAAAATTTTCCGCTGTAATTTTAATTTCTTTTATATTTATATTATTTGCTTTTAACAAAGCACCTAAACGGGTTAAAAGCCAACCGGAAATCAATTTGGCTATTTTTTTGCCATTTTTCTCCCAAATTTCATCTTGATCACCTTCCACTTCCGGCAAAGCGTTTAACCATGCTCGCAATTCGGAAACTATCTTTTCCGTATAATCAGCCATATCCTTATTGGCCACTAAAAGTTCGGCGTCTATTTTGTTAAAAAAATATTCTTTAACAAATCTCTTTAATTTTTCATTTGGCAATTCCGGCAATTCTTTTTCCATTTTATTTTTTATTTTTGTTAAATCCAAAGAAGGAATGTCCGGTTCCGGAAAATAACGATAATCATGGGCGGATTCCTTTTCTCTTTGATGATAGGTTTTTTGCTTTGCTTCATCCCAACCGCGTGTTTCTTGTCGCAATCTACCACCTTCTTCCAAAAATTTTTTCTGTCTTTTAATTTCATAATCAACCGCTCTTTCCATCGCTCTAAAAGAATTTATGTTTTTTAATTCCGTTTTTGGATTAAGTTTATAATCACCGATCGGCAAAATTTCATCATTAACTTTTTTCCATTTTCCTTTTTCCTGTATGGAAATATTGGCTTCGCATCTCATTTGTCCTTTTTCCATATCAGCATCCGAAACGTCCAAATATCTTAATATTTTTTGATATCCTTGGCAAAATTCTTTTGCTTCCCGAGCGCTTTTAATGTCCGGGGCTGTCACCAATTCCATTAAAGGAGTACCGGAACGATTATAATCAACCAAGCTGTAATTTTTTCCTTTTGGATGAAATAATTTTCCGGTATCTTCTTCCAAATGAATTCTAATTATCTTTATTTTCTCTTCACCAACTTGCAAAAAACCGTCATAAGAAATCGGCAAATCATATTGAGAAATTTGATATCCTTTTGGCAAATCCGGATAAAAATAATTTTTTCGATCAAATTTAGTAAAACCGGCGATTTTACAATTTAAAGCCAATCCCGTTAAAACCGTCCATTCTATGGCTTTTTTATTCGGCACAGGTAAAGCACCCGGTTGAGCAGTACACACTTCGCAAATCGTTGTATTTGGTGGCTGGTTTTCTCCATCATTGGAACAACGACAAAACATTTTTGATTTTGTTTTTAATTGAGCATGAACTTCCATGCCGATAATAATATCGTATTCCATATTGGTTCTTTTATACTTAAAGATATTTTGAGATTATCATAATAAAAGTTTTTTGGCAATAGCTTGCAAAATAGATATAATAATATATACTTAACAACAGTTCTTTTCAATTAACAATACATTTTAAATCTTTAAAAAGGAGACAAAAATGATCGGGATTCAAAAAAATCGGTACGACCAGCAAAGAGAAAGAATATACAAAAAAATAGAAGATTTACAAAAAGAAAAAGAAGAATTAGAGAAAAAAATCAAAGAAGCAAACACTCTCCAAAGAAAAACACTCAAACAAAGAAAAGAAGAAATCAAGGAGGATTTGGACTACTATGATAAGGAGTTGCGGGAAATAGAAAGAGAAGAAATCAGAAAAAATCGCCATAAACAAAAAATGGCGGAACTGAAAAAAAACCGCGATGAAAGGATGATAAATTATCTAAGACGTTCCTCATCCTCTCCTCGCCCCAGAACATATGTGGAAATGGGGAAACCCGACGACAGAAATTATATCTCGGACGATGAAATTCAACCTCTTCCACGATATTACAGGTAAAAACCCGGTCGGGATAATAAATCCCGACTTTTTTAAAACATCTAAAAAATGTCAGTTAACTGACGCACTTTTAATTTGTGATTTTGAAATACTTTGCTTAATTTTATCTTTGATAAATTGAATAATTTCTTTTTTCTTAGACATAATAAATAAATTATTAGCCAAACGTTTATAAACTTTTTTTAACTCTAAAATAGCAACGAAAGCACAACATATTCTTAGGTTAATTTTGGACTTCATTAATGTAATTAATTATGGTTTTTTGAAACAAAGAAGAAAACCAAATATCATTATGACCCCTATCTTTAATTAACACATATTTTTTGTTTTTATTAGGAACATTCTCAAACAATTCTTTAGAAAATCTATTAGGTATTACCAAATCATTATCTCCATGAACAATCAATAAAGAACCTTTATAATTTTCAAGCCATTTAACATTATTGTATCTTTCCCTTAAAAGAATAAATGTGGGATAAATTATATATTTTGACTGAACAACATCAACCAATCTTGAAAAAGGCGTTACTAAAATCAAATAATCAACATCGCCTAAGTATGCATGATAACTCGCAGCACCGGAACCAATGCTTTGACTATAAACAATTACAGTATTGTAGTTTTTTTCTGCAATGTATTTATGAATATTTTGAACGTCTTTAAGGATTAGATTTTTTGAAGGTTCAACATTATCATTAGAATATCCCGTGTATTCTACAAAAATTAACGATGCATTTGATTGCTCGAATATTGATTTTAAATAACTTCTATCACATGCAGAGCCGGCATTTCCATGATAATAAACAATTACACTATTTCGAGTACCTTGTTTAAAATAAAATCTCGTTCCATTAAAGTTTATTTTTTTATAATTATTAAATCCATTACATTGGCCAAAATCCTGATTACTTGGGTAATATAACATTGATTTTTGACTGAAGAATAAAAACAAACCGAGTAATATGTAATTATGATAAAAACAATTGAAATATTAAAAACAACTTTTTTAAAGATCATAATTGATATAATAAAAACATTTAATTATAAATTTTATGGGTAGAAAATTAATTTCACACAATTGGCGGCGTTTATGCAACGTTTTCATTTTAACAAAAGCTTTGCTTTTGGAAAAATGAAAATGTAGCGGAGCGGTGTGCATAAACGTCAGTTGTGCGAAGCTTCGCTGAGCACAGCTGGCGTGTAACGCCGCCCATTGTGCAAAATGAGCGAAGCGAAATTTTGCACAACATCTGTGATATGCAAAGTTTTGCAGATACCTTATTGAATTTATAATTATCTGCAAAATTTGGGCGGAAAGAAATAATTATTTTAGTGGGTTGGGGAGCGGTATTCAACGCTCCCCATAGCTCTCATTTTTCAGCCTGGAATTCTTTCCAGTCATTTTTTACATCTTGGATTGCGTTTGGCACAAAAGCGAGGAATATAAATAATCCAGTAGCGATTAGAAACGGAAACTTGATATACCAGTAGATATTGGGGTTGATATTGCTCTTAATAATGAACAAAATTGTGAAAATAGCTATTGCGATAAATGCATTACGTAATCTTTTCATGTAACCTCCTAATTTAATGAACGTGTAAAATGAGAGCCCACTAAAATAATTATTTCTTGTAGCCGCATATCACCTGTTATAT
>WGBX01000125.1 GCA_015494075.1 Flavobacteriaceae bacterium | reverse complement strand
TTTGATAATTTTTAAGAATATTTTAGCTATCTTAATAAAAATATAAAGATTTTAAAATGATTTTCATATCTCTATTGATTTATCAAAAATACGCATTTTCATTGCAATATTCTTAGTTTTTTTGATTAATTTTTTGTAAATTTGTAAGAACTTAATACACAACGACTATGACAGCAGACATTAAAAACAAATTTATCATTGAAAAAATTAAAGAATCTAAACTAACTCAAGCAGATTTATCAAATTTGGTTTTCGGAAAAAAATTCGCAGATCATATGTTGGTAGCCGATTATATCGATGGTCAATGGCAAACGCCCAAAATTATGCCATACCAAGCTTTACCTTATGAACCTTCTGCTAAGGTTTTTCATTATGGACAAGCGGTTTTTGAAGGTATGAAAGCTTATAAGGATAAGGAAGGCAATGCATTTTTATTTAGACCTGAGGACAATTATAAACGTATGAACCAGTCTGCTGAACGCTTAGGAATGCCTCCCATTCCAAAAGATTATTTTATCGAGGGTATAAAGCAACTGGTAAAATTGGATAAGGATTGGATTCCAACAGGAAATGGCGAATCATTATATGTCAGACCCGTCTATATTGCTACTGAAAATGCTGTTGCAGCTTCTCCTTCCGATTCTTATCGTTTTATGGTTATGACTTCTCCTGCTGGTAAGTATTATTCCGGCGATGTTAAGGTAAAAATAGAAGATAAGTATAGTCGTGCATGTGATGGTGGTGTTGGTTTTGCCAAAGCAGCCGGTAACTATGCCGCCCAATTTTATCCGACTGAAAAAGCTAAATCCGAAGGTTTTCAACAAATTATTTGGACAGATTCTGCTGAACATAAATATTTAGAAGAAGCCGGTACTATGAATATATTTTTCCGTATAGGCGATACATTACTTACAGCACCGACAGTACCTGAAAGCACACGTATTTTGCCCGGTGTTACACGCAGATCTATCTTACAGTTAGCAAAAGACCAAGGTGTAGATTTTGAAGTACGCCCTATTGAAGTAGGTGAAGTTATTGAAGCCTCTAAAAATGGTGAGCTTAAAGAAATTTTCGGTGCCGGAACAGCTGCAACTATTTTACCAATTGTAGGTTTGAAATATAAAGATTACGAGGCTGAGTTGCCAAAAGTTGAAGACAGTTATGCTGACAAATTTAAAAATCTGCTGATGGATATACAATATAACCGAAGTGAAGATCCTTATGGCTGGCGTGTTAAAGTTGACTAAAACGAATAAATTACTTTTTACAAAAAAAAACCTTTCGATTTGAAAGGTTTTTTTTGTAAAATTTATTTTGTTTTTAAGATGATTGATACATGGTTTTTAATACGTAAAATAACACATGTGTACTTTAAAAAACTTATAATTAAATTTGTGATAGAACTTAATTAACTCTCTCTAAATTAATCATTTTCCCATCTTTGTATTCAGCTTCATATTCTAATCTGCCTTTAGAATCATAAGATAAATGAATGCCATTACCATTTTTCAGATTGCCAATTTTTAATTTTTTTCCATTTGGATCAAAACTATCTTTAATATTAAACAATCGACCGTATTTCCATTCTACGCTTTCTTTTAATTGACCATTTTGATAATAGTAGCTTGAAAACATTAATCGCCCGCTATCAAATTTAGCTATTTCTTTAAGATTCCCATTTTTCCAATATTTTTTTAAATGGCTCATTTTTTCATCTACATATTCCGTCACAGAAGATAATTGTTTCGTTTTATAATAATATTCTTTCTTTAAAATTAACTTTCCATTCAAAAAGACCTTAATTTCCGAAATATTTTTTTCTTCATCAAAAGATCTTAAAATTATGTGCTTATCTCCTTCATATTTATGATAGTCTACATAAGAAACATAATGTACCCCATAGGGTCCCACATATTTTACATCCTTTTTAATAGCAAAATTTTCGAATACTTGAATACGTGCAATTTTTCCATTCACAAAATAAGTTTTCCATACGCCATCTTTAAAGCCATTTTTATATTTGCCAATAGATTTTAATTGCTTATTAGCAAAATAAGATTTCCAGATACCTTCTTTTTTTCCATTTATGTATTCACCAACATTTTTAATTCCTCCGCCATCATAAAATGTTTTCCATTGGCCTATTTTTTTCCCATTTTCATATTTTCCAATACTTTTAAGGTGAGCATCCTCATAAAATATTTGCCAAACACCGTATTTTTTACCACGCTTTAATTTACCAATTTGTTTAATGGTTTTTGACGCCTCATTTTTTTCATTAATTTCTGTTCTATCCATTTCAACAAAAGGCTCATTTATATTTTTAACTTGCGACTTTATTTGAGCATTTAATTTAAATATAAATAATAGAACGGCATAAAAAAGTAAACTTCGAGGCATTATTTTTTTAAATTTTAAATATTATCAATTTTTACTCGCAAATGTTTCAACATCTTTTTCGCTTATTTCTTTTCCACCTAAAATAATTAATCTCTCCACAACATTACGCAATTCGCGAATATTACCAGTCCAATCATATTCTTGTAAACGGTTAATAGCCTTTTCGCTGAATTTTTTTATGGGTGTACCTTGTTCATTAGCAATTTTTTTAGAAAAATGTTCAATTAATAAAGGAATATCTTCCCTTCGTTCGTTTAAAGAGGGGACTTCAATCAAAATCACAGCTAGACGGTGGTATAAATCTTCACGAAATCTGCCTTCTGCAATTTCTTTTTTAAGATTTTTATTAGTGGCGGCAATTACTCTCACGTCTACTTTGATATCCTTGTCACTACCAACTCTATTGATTCTATTTTCTTGTAATGCTCTTAATACTTTTGCTTGTGCAGACAGGCTCATATCCCCTACTTCATCTAAGAATAAAGTACCACCATCAGCTTGTTCAAATTTTCCTTTTTTGTCTTTATAAGCACCTGTAAAAGAACCTTTTACATGACCAAACAAAACACTTTCTATCAATTCTGATGGAATAGCTGCACAGTTAACCTCAACCATAGGCCCTTTGCTTCGCTGACTTTTTTGGTGAATCCAATGAGCTACTAATTCTTTGCCACTTCCATTGCTTCCGGTGATTAACACCCGTGCGTCTGTTGGTGCAACCTTTTCTATAACCTCTTTAATCTGCTGCATTTTTTTAGATTGACCGATCATTTCATATTTTTTGCTGACCTTTTTTTTGAGTTTGGTATTTTCTACTACTAATTCTTTATGCTCTAAGGCATTTTTTACAGATGTCATTAAGCGATTCAAATCAGGCGGTTTTGAGATATAATCAAAAGCACCTAAGCGCATGCTGTCAACAGCGGTATCGATATCGCCATGCCCTGAAATCATCACAAAGGTTGTTTCAGGTTTAATTTTCTTACTTTCTTCTAAAACTTCCATTCCGTCTTTTTTGGGCATTTTAATATCGCATAAAACTAAGTCGTACTCATTATCTTTTATCTTTTTAATGCCCTCAACGCCATCTTCTGCTTCATCAATTTGGTACTTTTCATCCATTTGTGTTAAAATACGTTTCAATACTCTACGGATAGAAGCCTCATCTTCTATTATTAAAATTTTTTTCATTTTCAATGCTTTATTTACAAATATAATGATTTTTAAAGACAAAAAAGCAACTCCATTAATGAAGTTGCTTTATAAACTATTAAAACTAATATGTTTTATGAAAACATATCGTGTATTTTTTCAAAAAATGATTTTTCAGATTTACCCGGATTAGGTTTAAAATTGGGGTGATCTAAATTTTTAATAAAAAATTCACGTTGTTCTTTATCTAATTTTTTAGGCACCCATATATTTACATTTATCAACATATCACCATATCCATAACCTTCTAAGTCCGGAACACCTTTATTTTTAAGTCGTAAAATTTTACCGGATTGTGTGCCTTCTGGCAAACGCAGCTTGATTTTACCATGTGGTGTTTCTATAACCTTATCAACGCCTAAAACTGCCTCCGGAATGCTAATATATAAATCGTGGTGTAAATTATTACCTTCGCGTTTAAATTTTTCATCGCTTATTTCTTCTAACTGAACAATTAAATCGCCGGGCATACCATTTTGTCCGGGTGCTTCGTTTCCTTTACCGCCAACTCTTAATTGGACTCCATTTCTAACACCTTTTGGTAAATTAATGCTAACAATGTCTTCTTTTGTAATCATACCTTGTGCATCAGAACCTTTTCCACGACTTTGTAAAACTTGGCCCGTTCCGCCACAGACATTACAGGGGCCGGTTGTTTGCATACGGCCAAAAATTGTATTAGTCACACGTGCTATACGTCCCGAACCTCCGCATTGATGGCAAGTTTGGTAAGTTGTTCCGGGCGCTTTTACTTTACGTTTGATTTTGATTTTCTTTTCGCCCCCTTTTATGATATCTTCTATTCCTATTTTTAATTTCACTCGCAAATCTGTTCCGCGACTACGAGCTGTTTGCCTTGATCTTGAACGTTGACTGTTAAAACTGCCACCAAATATATCACCAAATATATCACCGAATTGAGAAAAAATGTCTTCCATATCCATATGATGTGCGCCTCCAAAGCCGCCGGCACCTTCAAAAGCTTGATGTCCAAACTGGTCATACCGTGCCTTTTTGTCAGGATCTGAAAGAACTTCATAGGCTTCTGCTGCTTCTTTAAATTTTTCTTCGGCTACTTTATCTCCGGGATTTTTATCAGGATGATATGCTATGGCTTTTTTTCGATATGCTCTTTTAATTTCGGCAGCAGTTGCACTGCGACTTATTCCTAATATTTCGTAATAATCTCTTTTCATTTTTTGTGTTTGTTTTATTACAACAAAACTGCCATTAACGCTTTAAGCGAAATAATGACAGTTTTAAATTTCTATTTTAAATAACTGATTATCTACCAGTTACTACTTTTGGATAACGAATATTTTTTGATCCTAATTGATAGCCTTTTTCTACAACATCTACAATTTTGTCTTTCATTTCTTCATTTTCAACCGGCATTTGTGCAATAGCTTCATGCTTTTCCGGATCGAAATCATCACCTTTTTTTACTTCAATAAGTTTTAAGCCTTCTTTTTCTAAGGTTTTTTGAAATTTTTCATATATCAAGCGTACGCCTTTTACTAATTCATCTTCTCCATTTTTAACCATTTCGGCAATAGCTCTTTCAAAATCATCTAAAACTGGTAATAAATTTTTTATAACTCCTTCGGCAGCTGTATCAAACATTTCCAATTTTTCTTTGGCTGTTCTTTTACGGTAATTTTCAAAATCAGCATATAATCGAAGATATTTATCTTTCTCATCTTTAAGCATTTGCTCTAATTCAGCTTTTGTAGGAGTTTGTTTTTTAGACATATTTTTAGATTGTGGTTCCTGTTCTTTTTCAGGTTTTGTTTGGTTATTTTTTATATTTTTTTCAGATTGTTTTTTAGTTGCTTGTTTTTTTTCTTGCTTACTCATAGCGCCTATTTTTAAAATAAAATATTAACGCTTATCTGCTTACAAATATATTGCCAATAATTGAATCTGACAAATTGACACTTGATAAGCTATATTTTTTTTTCAAAAACCGAAAATTGTTGTTCAATAGTGGTAAATTCATTAAATGCCGGTATGTATTTTCCATACCATATATAATCATAAATACGAGTTAAATTATTAAATTCTTTTTTTAAATCTTTTCTGGATAACTCTTTCACGTAATCATGATTGGTTTTATCAGGATGCCAATCGATTAATTGATATGCTAAAAGTTTTTGTAATACCAACAAATAATTGTACCTAACAGCTAATCTAAAATCTTTTTTTTGAATAGCCATTTGTATTAATGCCTCTAAATCCGATTCTTTAATTAAAGCTTCATCTTCGCTATCAAATTTAACTTCCGAAGCTTTGCTTACTTGTTTTCTGCCTCTAATAAGATCCGTACCTATTAAAAATTTAAATAAAATAAAACTAAACATCAAAACGGCCAAATAGGGTAAGCTTTTTAGAATATATTTTAACCATGATGCGGCATGTTTGGCACCCATTAGCCATTTTAAAAATTTAAAAAATAAAAGTTTAATTTTTAGCTTTAACCACTTAAAAGCACTGATAATAAAGTTATCTTTTTCTTCTACCGGATGATAATCAAAGGCTTTTTGCTTTTTATAAGAATCTAAGTCAACTTTTGAAATGGTTATTTTTTTAATTTTAGCAGTATCAACCATTTGTATTTGCGCTACTACTTGTAAGCTAAAAAATATCCATATTATTAGGTGTAAAAAATTATTGGTTAGCCTCGTCATTTTGTCCTATTTGTTCAATAGTTTCATATATATTTTCATCTGTATGATATTCTCTTAAACTATAATATAAAAATACCATGGAAATAATGGTTAAAATGCGTAATATAAGTTGGCCGATATATGAAAGTATTCCTAAAAAAGCGACAACGGCATCTCCTTGCGGATTAGTAAACTCATTTAAACCGGAACTTTTAACAATGCCCATGGTCTTTATCATAGCATATATACTCACTGGCGCATTGAACACCGCTCCAATTAATGTTACGATTATACCCATAATGAAAATCACACCAAAGCTAAACCAAAAACGCTGTTTTAAATATAAATAACTTCTTAATAAAGCCACAAGAATACCTACATTTTCAAAAAAATAAACATAATAAACTAATGAGATATATACAATTAAATATAGAATCAAAGGCAAACCTAAAGCCAAAGCCAAAAAAATACCGGCTGCACCTAATTTGGATAAAAAAGCCATGATTAAAATAGCTACAAGTAGTAACAAACTAAGTAATAATATTATTATAATTGTTAAACCTATTAAACGCCAAAATTTTTGATTTACAATTTTTTTTACTTCAGTCGGCTTAACTGCTCCCTTATGTTGGTCATATAAATACATATAACCTGTAACCGCAGCAAAAAAACGTGGAAAAAAAAGTATTGAAAATATAAACATTGCTATCATAACCACCGCAAATTTGACAGAAAAGAGATTGGAAGCAAACGCATCTTTGCCAGATTCAATATTTAAAAATTGATTTAACGCACCAAAATAAAAATAATAATAAAGAAAATAACTAACCAATAAACCAATTATAATTAAACTGTTTTGTTCCCATATAATTTTAAGTATTTCTTTGGCATGAGTTTTAAAAAATTTGAAACTATCTTCAATAATAGCATCCAAAGTTCGTAGTTTTTTTATTTGCATAGTCGATTGATTTTGGTTGAATATTTAAGCTGATTGATTTTTTCGATGTAGTTTTGCCGGCAAGATAATATAATAATAAACAATAAGGCTAAGCGAACTGAATATAATTGTAATTGCCAACCAATCAGGCATTTCTGTATGTCGCGTAATAAAGCCTTCTAAAAAACCAGCAATGATAAAAAAAGGAATAGTACTAATCATAACTTTTAAACCGGCACGTGCCTTTTGTCTAAAAGCTTCAATACGGGTATAGGTGCCTGGTATTAATAGCCCGCTGGCTAAAATAAATCCGGCGGCGCCAGCCACTATTATAACAGAAATTTCAATAGTACCATGTAACCAAATGCTACGAACAGAAGCCCAACCTAAATCTTTTTGAAAGAAAAAATTTTGAAAAGCACCCAACATTAAGGCATTGTGCATTAAATAATATAAAGTGCCTATGCCAAACAGAATACCCATTACAAAGGTATATATGGCTACTTTAATATTATTAATAGTAATGCCTAAAAACATATCTACTTCATTCGCTTGTTTGTATATGGCCATAGGATCGCCTTTTTGAATATTATCCAAAGTCATATCAACATAAGCATCACCTAATAGCCATCTCGTGAAATCGGCATTTTGTTCAACAGAAAACCAACCGATTAACACAAACAATAAAAATATCAAAAATGAACCTAAAAGATAAGGTCGATATGAATAAAAAAATAATGGAAAGTCGTGCCCATAAAAACGCTTAATGGCATTGCCACTTTCTTTCTTGGTTTTATATATTCTGCGATGAGCTAAACTTGCTAATTCATTCAAATATATTGTTAGCTGACTATTAGGATAATAACTTTTGGCATATGATAAATCATCTGTCAAATCTAAATAAATAGTCGTTAAATCTGCCGGATTAAGCGGTATTTTTTTTTGCAAAACTTGTTCATATTGTGTCCATTTGTCTTTATTTCTTTTTATAAAAATAACTTCCCGCATGTTTTTTCTGTTAAATAAAAAATAAATTGATATCTTTATAATTCATACTAAACCATTCACCAACGGTCTTGTTAGTTAAAATACCCTTATATATATAAATACCATGACGCAGTCCCCTGTTAAACCTTGCAGCGTCATCTATTCCTCCTTTCTCGCCTATATCTAATAAATAACGTAAAAAAATATTGCTTAGTGATAAACTTGCTGTACGAGCATAACGTGCCGGTATATTTGGTACACCATAATGCACCACGCCATGCTTAACCACAATGGGGTCGGAATGTGTGGTTACCTCTGAGGTTTCACTCACACCACCGCGGTCAATGCTAACATCTATAAAAACCGAACCTTCTTGCATCATTTGTATCATAGGCTCTGTAATGATAATCGGGGTTCGTGATTTGCCGCGAATGGCTCCAATAACCACATCAGCTCTTTGCAAAGCATCTAAAATAACATTCGGATTTATGGTAGATGTATAAACTTGATTGCTTAATAAAGTTTTTAATCGCCGTAATCGTGTTACAGAATTATCAAAAACTTTAACAGAAGCACCCAAGCCCAAAGCAGTTTTGGTCGCAAATTCTCCCACAGTGCCGGCACCTAAAATAACCACACTGGCAGGTGGTACACCGCTAATATTTCCTAATAATAAATTTTTACCGACTAAAGGTTTGGTTAATAATTCGGCTGCTATAAGCATGGAAGCGGTTCCTGCAATTTCACTTTGCGCTCTAACGATGGGAAAAGAACCTTGCTCATCTTTAAGAAACTCATATGCTATGCCTGTAATTTTCTTTTCTAACAGTTTTTCCAATAGTTCTTTTCGCTGTGTTTTAATCTGTAAAGCAGAAATAACAATAGATTCAGGTTGTAAATAACCAACTTCTTTTAAATCCGGTGGCTCTACTTTTAAAATAATATGACTTTTAAACACCTCTTCGGTGTCATAAGTAATTCGTGCGCCCATTTCGGCATAGTCTTGATCAGAAAAATTAGCCCCTTCACCAGCGCCACTTTCTATAATAATTTTATGACCATGAGCGACTAATGTACCGACGGCATCAGGCGTTAAGCAAATGCGTTTTTCTTGTAGTCGTATTTCTTTTGGAATCCCAATTTGCAATTCACTTTTTCTGTATTGAATAGCTAAGCGTTCTTCTTGCGGTAATAAAATATCTTTGGAATAAGGTTTAAGCATATTTATAAAATTTGCAGTTCGCGGGAATCATTTTCATTAACAATAATACGAATTTTTTGTGAATTTAGCGGCAAAATAGCTTCAATCACCTTCGGCCATTCTATAAAAATATATGCTTGCGGGTCATCAAAGTATTCTTCTATACCGAAATCTAACGCTTCATAAAAATTTTTTAAACGATATAAATCAAAATGATAAATTTTGGCATCTGGTGTTTCATATTCGTTAACAATAGAAAAAGTCGGAGAATTGGCCTCATCGAAAGCGCCTAAATGCTTTGCCATAGCCTTAATTAAAGTCGTTTTGCCACTACCCATTGCTGCGTCAAATAAAATGATTTTACTTTTTGTATGATGAAGTAAGAAAGTTGCAGCTGTATCTATTTGCTCTAAATTATAAGTCAATTTTACCATAATATTCATAAAAAAATCTATAAAAACAAAAGTACAAAATTTTTAAAGTTTCTAAATAAGACTCTGAAATACTTTTTATTATTCTGATTTTGAGCACTTTAAACTATTTTTTACATTTCCATAATAAATGCAGTTTTTAATTTAAAGACTAATTATGACATTAATCAGTTTTATTGCTTTTTTTAAAAATTACTTTTAACCCAAAATATTTTCTATGAAAGACAAAAATTTATCTCCCGAAATTGAAGAACTTTTTACACACCCCGAAGCATGGGACCCCTGGGAAAGCAAATTAGTAATTGGCAGTATTGTCTTAGCTATAATTGGCTTGACTATTTTAGGTATCCTCATTAATGTGTTTATTTTGAAATGAAACAACTAAACTTAACATTGCATTATCATCAATACGAATGGATTGTTCAAAATGATCAACTTAAATTTAAGGCTCGTGAACTTGATGAACTTGATGCAAAAATTAAAAACTACTTAACACAACAAAACTGGCGTGGACAGGTTGAAATTAACTTTTATTTTGATTTTGAAAACTTTCCTCGATGGATGCGTCAGTATATGCCTCATTATTTTAACAAACGATTAATCCTCAATTTATAAACAAATTATTATGACACAACATTTAAACAAAAAATGGACTCAAGGCATGTTTTCTACCGAAGATTGGTGGTCAGCATGGCTAGGAATCTTTTTCTTCGGCTTAGGGCTTCTCAGTGTTTGGGGCCTCGATGTCGTAGGCTGGATAGCCAAACCTAAGACTTGGGAGTGGACCAATTTGATACAAGATTTTTCTTGGCATAAACTTTTGAAAACATCGTCATCTACTTATCACTCCTTACACCCGTTGATTTCTTTATTTATTACTTACATTGTTTTTGCAGCTCTTACGGGCTTGGGTGCTTACTTTCAAAAACTTGATATAAAAAAATATTTAATAGGTTTTACAGCAATTTTCTTTTTAACATGGTTTGCTTGGATTGCCGGTCATGAAGCGCACTTATCTGCCATTAATGCTATGGTAAAAAAACACAACTACTATCAAGAATACAATTTAAGTTGGGGATTGCAATTAGGCGGTGGTGCGTCATACTTATTAGCGCTAATTATCGGATTGAGTATTGGAAACTTTTTTAAAGGCTTCGCTAAAAAAATTAAAGAAGCTGCCAAACCCGAATGGTTCATTAAAACCGGTATTGTTCTTTTAGGAATAAAATTGGGTATGATGACTATGAAAGCTGCCGGTTTTACTTATGAGCTTGCATTAGCAGGGGCTGCTGCTGCATTTGTAGCATACCTTCTTTTTTGGCCAATAGTGTATTTTATCGGTCGCAAATATTTTAAATTAAACCGCTCATCAGCAGCGGTACTTTCGTCAGGAATTTCTATTTGTGGTGTTTCAGCTTCAATAGCAACTGCCGGAGCTATAAAAGCTAAACCTATTATACCAATAGCGGTATCTTCATTGATTTTGATCTTTGCAATGCTTGAACTGGTAGTTTTGCCACCGGCATTAACAAACTTAGCTCCTAATGAACCTATTGTTAATGGTGCTGCTATGGGTATGACTGTTAAAACAGATGGTGCAGATGCCGCAGCAGGTGCTATTTTAGATCAGCTAATGATTTCAAAACATTTAAAACAAACAGGCGAACAATGGGAAGAAGGTTGGATCTTAAGTGCCGCTTTATTGACTAAAATTTGGATTGATATTTTTATTGGTATTTGGTCTTTTGTATTAGCAATAGTTTGGATTCGTAATGTCGATCAAAAAACCGGAAAAGAGAAAATACCAAAATCGGAAATTTGGTTTAGACTGCCAAAATTTGTCTTGGCCTATATGTTGGTTTGGTTAATTTATTTGGGTATTATGTATTTCTTCCCTGATGCTATATCGGGAGCCAAAATAGGTGGTAATATTGTTCAAGGGTCTTTTAGAAAACTTATGTTTATGCTCACTTTTCTAAGCATTGGTGTTATTACAGATTTTAGCAAACTAAAAGGTATGGGGCGTCTTGCCATATTATATGCCTTAGCCTTATTTGCTATTATTGCACCACTAGCTTATATTGTAGCTTATCTATTCCATCATGGTATGCTGCCTCCGGTCGTAAAATAAAATTTAAAATTCAAAGAGGCTGCCTTTTGAGACAGCCTCTTTGAATTTTAAAAAAGACCGGTATTTTAAATATTGCCAACTAATGAATTTACATATTTTACCTAATTCAATCATAAAAACATACTGATAACTAAACTATTAAAGACACTATAAAATTTTAAGTTGCTTATTAGTTAATAAAAACTAGTTTGAAAAAACCTGAATAATCTCACTTAATTTGGACTGACCTCCATCTTTTGTATAGGCTTTAACAGCATAAGCGGTTTTGGTTGACAAACGTTCTGAAAAATTCATATCAATAACACTTTTATATTGTTTTAAACGACCTTTCTTATCAGTTTTGTAAATTACAAAATAAACATTAGTATAAGACTTCGGATAAGTCCATTGCAGTTTTACGGTATTTTTGTCTTTGGTCAATCGAAAATTTTCAACTACCGGTCTAACACCGTCATCATAAGGTTTAGCTAAAATAGGAATAGCATAATCAGACCAATTATTACTAGAATCTTTTGCTCTTATACTGTAATAATATTTATGACCTTGACGCACTTTTCTATCTGTAAACCAACTTTCTTTCTTATTAAGTTGTGCTATTTGTTCCCATGGTTGTTTAAAATTTGTTTTCCTATAAACATAATGGGCAACAACATCTTTAGCAGGACTAGGTGCAAACTTAATATCCACTTGATCTTTACCAACTTTAACTTGTTTAAAAACCGGTGTTGCCGGCGCAATTTTATCCGGACGTTTTATTTTTAATATTTCAGATGCCGGCGATTGATTAAAATTATAATCCAAAGCAATCACCTTATAATAAATGTAAGGGGTTAAAGAATTTAAGGTTACGGTATCTTTAAAAATAGTTTTTACAGGCTTACGAATAGAATCATTGCCATCAAACCCTTCACTGATTACAGAAAACTCATGAGTATCACTATTGGCACGATACAATCTATAACCCATCAAATCTTTTTCTTGATTCAATTTGATTTTAAGCGTAACTACTCCTGTTGAATCTATTTTCCCGGACAAGAATTTAGGTTTAGACGGTGGAATTGAATCTATCAAAGTTACAAATGCAGGAATAGTAGAACTGATATTGCCTGCTGTATCGACAGCTTGTATGACATAATAATTAGTTCCGGATTTTATAAAATTTTTATCAATATAAGATCTTTGACTTACAGGAAGGATGTCTTTATTTAACACATCAAATTTGCCATGATTTGAAGTTCCTCTAGCTACCAAAAAACCTTTTAAATCTTTATCAAGAGGTTTTTGCACCGTCCATTTTAAACTAACTTCATCAGGTTTGCTATGCTTTACACTAACAAATACAGGTTTTTTTGGCGGTGTCAAATCTCGCGGCATAGCTTTAGCAGTTCCAAACAATACTTTTTTTCCAAATGGAGTAAATCCATAAAAACGATATTCATAAGTAACATAATTTTTCAAATTTTTGTCCTTAAATCCATTTCTATTAGTATGCCCCAAAGTATAAACAGGAGCTTTGGTTATAATTTCCCATTGACCGGTTTTTATATTTTTCCGTTCTATAATTGCACCAGAAATCATATCCTTTTCTTCCCATAAAAAGCTAAGTTCAGTATCGCCGGTTTTGACATAGATTTTCCTTTTAGATAAATCAGAGCCAATATTTGTGTTAATCATATATAATCCGGCTGAAACTTGATATAATTTATCCGGCTCGGCTAAGCTTATCCTGTATAAATATTTTTTGCCGGGTTCTATATTAATATCTGTAAAACGAATTCCTAAGGCTTTAGCAACTACCGCATTTTTGATTGCGCTCAATCCGAAAACCATAAATTCAAAATCTTCTTTTCCTTTTTGTTCTTTTAATCCTTTAATACCATTATCTAAATTAAAACGGCCTCCTTTTTCTGTACCAATAGCCTCATAAAAATCTTTTGCCAGAACCAACTCTTTTTTTTGACTTTCCGAAGCTTGGTCAATTAATTGTGCCCATTGCTGTTTGTTATAAGCTCTTGTAGTAGCTATTTTGGTATATTTCAATTCCGCTATATTATCAACATTTGGAGATGTAGTTAAATCAGCCCTCTCAACTATAAATCCGGTTTTTATACCATTTTCAAACACCGGTTTTTTATCCGGTAAAAAACGCAATTCAACACTTTTTGATTGTGGCAAATATTCGGCGACCACATTAATTTGACTTTTTGGCTTATCTCGATTTTCTTGCGCTGACATATATAATGGCAATAACAAAAAGCAAAGTAAATTTAGGTTATAAATATATTTCATAATGTTTATTTTATTGGTTTGAACGTGATGTTTGTTGTGCCTGCATAGGGCCGGTTTTAAAAACTCTTGTAATAGTTTGTGTGACTGGTGTATTGTCAGATTTTAAAGCATTTATCCACTGGTTATTTTTGAATTCTTGTAAATTAGCTTTGACAATAATTTTATATGTTTTATTATCTTCTAAATGATTGATAACCGGCGGGGTTTCCGGTGGTAAATTATCGTACTCGCTAGATACTGACGGTGTTGGCGCCGGATAACTAGTTGCTGATAATATATTTATCGAAGCTTGAGCTGTTTGTGTAACAGGCATATTATTATTAGTTGTAACATTATTAGAAAAATTGACAGGTAAATTTGTTGCCGAAATTTGTGTTTGGGTAGATATACCTTTGGTATAAAGATATTCTCCTAATGTATTTTGATGTGTTTGCAGTAATAATGGGACAAAAGTGCCGGTATTTTCATCATAGACTTTAAGCCAGACCTGATTTGTCAACTTAAAAGTTCGTGTAACTATTGCACCACTACTCTGTTGCTCGGTAACATCAAAAGCTTCATTTATAGGTAAACCGTATTTCACTATAACGGGTTTTTCCAATGGATATTCATAGGAAGGTCCAGCATGAACGTATTTGATAAGGTTTTGCTCTTGGTCACCTGCTGCATCTTCTTGTGCAACAGTAGGTCCAATATCTGGACTGGTATTATTATCATTCAAAGCACAAGAATCTCCCCAATCAAATGGTTTATAAAATGATGTATTAAGCAAATAGTGATTTTGCAAATGCACACAAGCTGTTCTCTTATTAATACCCCAGTGACCATTACGTTTATTAACATGATAAGCACCGCAACCGCTAACATTACAATCACCTAAAATATGAATTTTAGTTGTAAAATGACCTATTTGAACCTCACCTTCAACAGCGCCTGCCACATAAGTTGGACGTGGAAATTTTGCATCGAGCCAACCGCCCACAGTTAAATTGGCAAGGTTCCAAGTATTGTTACCTTTTTTTACATCAGCAGTAGCATCTACATAAAATCCGATACTACCTCTTGCGCGCCAACCATTAAATCCGATACTTTGGCTTGGATTAGCACAGTTTTGACCATTATATTCCATCATACTTAGGTTTACTTCGGCACCGGCATCTAACCCTAAATATAATTTATAATTAGCCACTAAGTTTTTTTCAACATCTTTATCAATTTTAAAACCTACTCCTAAGGCAAAACCTTTTCCAGTAGCACTAAGTGCATTGACACCGGGTGCAGCCGGTATTCCGGGATAGTGATTTGTTACATTATAATAGCGCTGCCTAAAACTTTCTGTAAAACCATTGGCCGGCGCATTAATATCATTACCAAACATCAAATACTGATAGAGATTAAAACCAAAGATATTAACATCATTAACATTGGCGGGCTCGCCAAATTTAAAAAACCACTTATTAGTTTTGCCATTAATATCTAAAACTAAAGTTTGATTATAAGCTTGTACTGTTGGTGCTTTATTAACATTTACAGTAGTATTAAAGTAGAAATGTTTATCTGGAAAATTATAGTTTGCCAATAATGCCCCTTTAAGTTGCGCTTCATCTCTTTTAGATTGTGGCATTAAAGGCGCACCGACATAAAAATCACCACTAAACCCAATATTTACCAAACCTTGACTAGATGAGAATTGTCCATTTAGTGTTACATCAGCATTAAAACTTTCAACTTTAGGTGCAGCTCCAACCGTAGCACTCACCTTAAAACCCAGATTGCCTTTATGTGGCGAAAAAGTGTATTTAGAAGGCGTATTACCAGTTGCCGGTACAAAAGTTGATAGCATATTATGGTAAGCGCCTCCACCAAAACCATAAAAAGCTACGCCGGGTAAAAATGCCAATCCGGGTTGAAATTTGGCAGCAACTTCTACACGCCAATAACGGTATGTCGAAGAATATTGAAAAGATGTATTGCCAAATTCAGCTAAAGCATCAATGGCGACTCTCGGAGTTTTGAAAGCTGCCGAAACTGTACCTTTAAAGCCATTACCATAAACCGGATCATCATTTCTAAATTGTATAGTTCCATCAATGCTGACAGCAGATAAATGTGCATAAACAGAAATATCATCAATACCAGTACCTATATAAACCGGCTTAAATTTTTCCACTCCTGTTCCTCCGGCATTATCCTCAATAGCAGCTTCAACTGCCATTTTTGTTTGTCCACCAATATCATTTGACAAATTAAATATCACATCAAAATTCAGTTTACCATGCATCAGTTGATTACCGGTAGTATTAAGTGGTACATAATTTATGTCTTCAATAGTAACAGGAAAATTAGCTAAGTATTTTTGTGGACTGGCAAAAGCCCAATGGCCGGCATTAAATTGAAACTTATTATTTTGTAGACTTGAATTATAATTGAGTTGAATATCTTGAAAAGCTAAGTCAAAATTGACATGTTTTATCGGTCCAAGCTTAACATCATCCCAAACAAAATTACCATTTAATGTAGACTGAAAAGTTTTTTTATTCTTATCGACATAAGCTATAATATTTGAAGTCGGATCTAGCGTCATCTTGCCTTTTAATAAGTGCGCATTAATAGGCCCCGTTGGTTCAACACTTAGCTGAAAATGTGTTTGCTCAGAAGGATTTTGTGCAACTTGAAATAAAGCATTATACTGCAAAGGATTTTGAATAGAGTCACTCTTGGTAACCGGTAAAGCTATACGCCCTTTAATACCAGCCTCTACAAATGAACTCCCACTAATATTTACATGAACTGTATCAATACTTGCAAGCATGTCAGCCACATGAGCTTGCTTAAACTGAAGTACATTAACAGCTTCTGCATAAAGTGTTAAACCTGTATCATTTATAATCATATCATGTACATTTACAGCCGGTTGACCTCCGGAGTTTGTTTCCCAGCCTTTGGGTAATTTTACCGATAGATTTTTCATATAAAACCCTCTAAACCCATTGGTTTGATCAGCACCGGAAGGATAATTTTGCGGAAATACCATATTAGGTGGATTCATGGTATCGGACATATCAAAAGTTATATTATTGCCTGAAACTGTCATCCCGCCGGAATCTACAATCTCTGCTTCCGGAAAATTTCCTGTTAATAATAAATCATTCCAATCGCTACCGGTGGCTACAAAGTTTAGCATGGCTCTTTGCCCGTTATCCGGTATTGGTACAAACCAATCTCTTGTAAACTTCGTATCTAATTCTATTCCGAAGATTGAAAAACCATTTTCATCCCATTCAATATAACAACCCGGGTGATTAGTATTGGGCGCTCTTAATGTAAATAGTATCTTATTATTAGAGTTGCCAAATGTAATATCCTCAATTAACTCGATACGTTCGGGAGGTGTTACAATTTGACTTGGATGAAATTGTATATTTTGGGCTCTAAATCCAACTAATTGTTGCGGGTTACCCCATGATGGTGGCGTTTCCTGTGCAGCAACCATATTAAATTCTGATTTGTTATGCCTGAATACCATTTCGGTAATTGCCAATTGAGAGCCATTAGGCATATTAAGACCTAAAGGTAATTTGAGCGGATTGGTATAAGTATTTAGCCCATTATAATCGATAGTTTGGCCGGTTTGATTTTCAACCCAGTTAACAATATCTGCAGCTGTTTGATTCAGCATAGGATTATTTGCAGCTATTTCCATAGCCCATTCTTGTGGATATACCGGCGCCGGAGCATCATAGATTTTTGCTAAAATTTTTCCCGTCAGTAGTTTTTTATTACTATCTATGGTAATACTATCAAATTTAACAGCCATTCTAGCTCTCAACCAGCCAATATAAACATTTCCTTCTCCGGTATATTTTCCATTATTTTCACTTACTTGAGTTGTAATTACAGCAAACTCACCATTATGGCCGGCGTAAATTGTATCATTAACAACCATAGTGCCGGTTGAAACATTGTCGAGGTTTAAATTTCTTATACTTTGCGGCACTTCTATACAAAAGTCTTTTACACACTGATCGCCATTATAGCCTGTTCGCGGCTCTATTGTATATTGTATACAAATTTGCTCGGGAATTTCATCACTATCAGAATAAGTATGCTGAAAAGGTCCGTTATTGATAATATTCTCAGTATGGTTGCTGTCCCAACTAATATCTATAGTAATTTGATGAGATATATTGCTTATTGAATCATTGCAATCATACAAAAAATCCCGAAGGGCTAAAATATTATCTAACTCTAATTTTTTGGGGTACAAATTAGGCTCGGGTTGTATAAGACTTAAATTGGGTTGTGACATATTTTCATCCGTACAATTACAACTATCCAAATTAATATCATCAGCTCTTTTTATTGTAAAAGTCTGTACATCAACAAAACCATTATTACCTGACTTATAAGGAACATCATCTAAAGTTACCGGTTTAATACTCCAAACATACTGTGTTATTTCTTCAGGTGCATCAATACTTGAAGGCCATATAAATTGAGTGCCTGTAATAACTTCTTCTTCTATAATGGGATAATTAACATGAAAAGCCTGTGTAGGTGATTGTCCGTCTTCAACGGGGGTTACGGCAATAATATATTTGACCCCTTCATCAGCCGGAGGCATTGGTGTTAACGGTGTCCATCTGAAAATAACTGTTGGTATCAGTTGTGCCTCAATCTCTTCTGCATTTAAAGGTGTAAGCAATTCAGGCATTTGATACGCTGTTATGACCATAGGTTGACAAATTTTTTCGGGATTAGAAATTGGACGCCCATCTAAATCTATAATACTGACACAAAAGTCATAAATACCTGCCGGTAACATGCCTGTTTGAACAATTTGTTTTTCAAAAGAACTTTTACGAAACTCTAAAGCACTATACGGAATAATATCCTCTGCTAAAAATGTTTCAGTACCAAAACTCAGAGTTTGTATAGCTACATCTTTATTTGTCTCTACAACCAAATCACCATCCAAATACATTTGTACCTTTATTTGGTATTTGACACCTTCCAGTTTCGGACTAGAATTTGTGACTGTGAGAATAGCCAAATTAGAGTGATCAATCCATTCTGAAATTCTTGGAGTTGGATGAGAGTCTACATTTAAACTAATGCTAACCTGTGCATTTGTAGGGTTGGCCAAAAAGAAGACCAATAGTGTAAAAAAAGATAAAATTGATTTCATTTTTAAAACTTTTTGTTGATTGAAAATTGCGCTTTATTTTCTAAAACTGATGCGCCGGGGCGTGTAGTTCCGTAATTATTATTATTTAAAGCGTAAGTCATTTTGATATTCAGTTTTTTATTTATTTTATAAGTCATTTTAAATTTGGATACAAAACGGTTGTCAGGGGTAAATCCGGCTTGTTTTATACGCATAAAACCAAACATTATAGAAGGCTTAATTTTTTTCTTATGAAGCTTATACCCGCCATCTACCGACAAATTTGAAATAGACATGTCTATAATGGGTGATTTATTTGTTAATAAGAGAGCATTTACCCCAAGGTTTAAGGGTATTTTTTTAAAAAGAAGTCTATAATTAGTATTAAAACTTTGTGTCTTGGTAGTCACAAAAGACAAACTGGTTGTATTGTATTGATCAAAATTATTTAGTGACAAATTCATAGCAATTATATGTTGCTTGTCTTTGGTCTTAAATTGGTAGGTTGGACTTAATGTATAAGCATTATTAATCATTTCTATACGCTGTGCCGGTATAACTTGGTTATTATTAAATCCGAAATTTGTAAATGATGTATTAAGACTTAATTGTTTAGTGATTTGTGTAAAAACATTAACACTTGCAATAATGCGTTTTGTAGAAACTAATGTGGTATTATTTACATTATTATTACGAATACCAAATGAGCCCTTAAAATTTAGTTTTTTATTAAATAATTTAAATCCTGTATTAATTTTATAATCGATAATATCTTTTTCAATATTTCTGTAACCTACAGGCATAAAGCCGGGGCCTATATATTTTACTTCGGCACCTAAAAGAAATTTTTTAGATTTCCAAGTTAATGAGGTATTATGTGCATAATCTAAAACGCTGCTTGAATTAATCGTTATTATGGCGTCAAATTGTGACAAATCATTGTTATAAAAAGTAAGAGGTAAAGCATTTAAATTACTGGTATAAACCGAGGCCGCAGTTTCAGTTTTTAAAATCAGGTTATTAAAAACCTTAAATTGCAATAAGGGAGAAACGGTAATGCCTTCAATAGGATCATAGCCCAAAGGAGCCATATTTACTGAGTTGACATCATCCTTTATTTTAACAATGTTAAACACAAGTTTGTTACCTTTAAGCTTACCATAGCCAATTTGAGCACCCATTAGTTTTTGCTTGTAAGCACCGGGAATATTTAAAATAATATCAGGCTCTACAGCTACTTGTGAAATACCATAATTAGTTGATAAAATTAATTTCCCGGGATTTATTTCAAATCCAATCCCAAAAATTTGTATATCTCCCGTACTCAAAGTTGAATAATCAGGCGTATGAGAACCCAAATGTGCTTTAAACCATTTATATGTTGGATCGATGTGAATATTATTTCTAGGATTTTGTATATAATCTACCAAGTTTTCATTGGGAATATCCGGAAGATTATAAGATGTTTTTCTGTTACTGATACTTAAACCAAATGGAATAGATAAATACTTACCGACTTGCAATCGTGCATTGGCATTAAATCTTAAAATATTAGGTTCGTAACGCGGCCTAAAACTGCTAAAATTATAGGCATTATAATCATAATAATCATATGATAAGCCCATTTGTCCCGATAATTTGATATGACTTTTTTGAGATTGAGCCATTAAAATCGAAAAAAACAAAAAAGTACTAAAGAAACATATTTTTTTTTCCATTCGTTAAAGAGGTTTATATACGTATAAATTCTGGTGCAATTTCCCAAAAGTTTAAGCTTCCGGCAATAATCACCTCTTTAAATTGCTTTTTGATTGATTTAAATGGTATTTTGATTAAATAAACTAATGTTTAATATCTATAATTATAAAATTGTGTTTCTACATAAAAAATGATTATTTAAAAATTATTTACACGCAATTATCTTTAACATTTTTTTATAAATAATAAAATTATTTACATTCAATTAATTATGTAGTTTTGTTTTTAATTAAGATTATAAAAACTGAATATTAAGTAAAATCAATTAAATTTTAACCAATAAAAATATGGGACACGAACATCATCACCACCACCACGAAGTAACCGGCAAAAACCTATTTTGGACAATATTACTCAATGCCGGTATCAGTCTGGCAGAACTCATCGGCGGTATTATTGCCGGAAGTATGGCTTTGATATCTGATGCCATTCATAATTTTTCGGATGTTATTTCTTTAATCATTTCTTACATCGCCAACAGGCTGTCCAAAAAAGCTGCTAATGAAAAACAAACCTTTGGTTACAAGCGCAGTGAAATTATTGCGGCTTTTCTTAATTCGACAACGCTCATCGTCTTAGCTATTTATATTTTGTATGAAGCGGCACAACGTGTTTTTCAGCCACATCCCATCAAAAGTGATTTGGTTATATGGCTGGCTTTAGGTAGTGTAATCGTTAACGCCCTTAGTGTTCTTTTAATTAAAGAAGATGCCAAAGATAATATTAATATGAAATCTGCCTATCTACATTTGTTTGGCGATATGATGACGTCAATTGCCGTTTTTTTTGGTGGTATTTTGATGAAATATTATCATATTTATTGGATTGATCCGTTATTATCAATCTTGATTGCCATCTATTTAATCTATATGAGTTGGGATATTTTTAAAACCTCTTTAAAAATCATGATGCAATTTACCCCAGAAAATTTAGATTTGAACCAGATTGCCAAAGATATTGCTCAAATGGAAGGTGTCAAAAATATTCATCATATTCACACTTGGCAAATCAATGAACATGATGTGATGTTTGAAGCCCATTTAGACCTTAATGAAGATTGTAAAATAACTGATTTTGAGAAAATTATGAAAAATATTAATGATTATCTCCAAGTACATTATGGTATTAAACATACAACTTTGCAACCTGAATTTAGTATTGAAGACGATAAAAATCTTATACATTAATAAAATATATGAACCAAAAAATTTTAATATTATGCACCGGCAATTCGTGCCGCAGTCAAATGGCAGAAGCTTTTTTAAAAGCTTTTGACAAGGACTTGGAAGTGTATTCGGCCGGCACCAATCCAAGCAGCGAAGTACATCCCAAAACTATTGCGGCCATGAAAGAAATGAATATTGACATCAGTAGTAACCATCCTAAAAACGTCTCGAAATTTTTAGATCAGGCTTTTGATTATGTCATTACGGTTTGTGACGGTGCCAAAGAAACCTGTCCGTATTTTTCGGGCGATGTCAAACATCGGTTACATATAGGTTTTGAAGATCCTGCCGAAGCCACCGGAACAGATGAAGAAATAATGAACGAATTCCGCCGTATCCGTGATGAAATTTTGGTTGATTTTTTTAAATTTTATCAAAAAATAATTAAAATTGGTAAATAAAAAAACTTAAAACAAAGCTGTTTTAACAAATTTCACATTTAAAAT